>LKUF01000223.1 GCA_001412335.1 Methanolinea sp. SDB | reverse complement strand
AGGACATGAGAGAATGCATCGACGAGGGATACTGGCGGTTTTACTGGTGCCAGGGGACTGAGTATCCCTCTGCGGCGGGCCTTGCCATCAGGAACGTCGAAACCCTGGAGATATACCCCCGCCAATCCGCTGACTGGGAGCTCGTCCTGGAAGGCCATCTCTCATCGGCAATCGGCAGGAAAGAGTTTGAACAGGGAGTCTCGTGCGGTGAGCGGGCTCACGGCCACGTCGTCTCCTATACAGATACGGACGGGCATGTCTGGACGGGAATGCCCCTCTACATGCTTGCCGGCTGGGTAGATGACGATTGCCAGCATGACGAGAACCTTGTCAACAACCGGGCATACAACACGACCCTCGCACTGGACAATGCTTACACTCTTGTAGTAAGGGGAGATTACGGCGAGGAAGCGGCGTTTTCTGCCCGCGAGATCATGAAGAGCCACGGGTATGTCATGGCACATGCGGTTGACGGGGCCACGTTTTCCCCCGGTGACGGAAACTGGCCCCTGACCCTTGTCGGAAAGGACGTATCTCCCGACAGGAGTGTGCACGGGATCACACAGATCATGCTCGTCTTTGCGGAGCCTCATGCAGCCGTCCAGGGCGATCCTGCACCTGCATCCACGTCTTTCGGGCTGTGGGCGGTTGCTGCGATCGCGGCAGGGATCCTCCTCGTGAGAAAAAAATGATCCCGGGCATTTGATGAGGAGACCCGCGTTGCAGGACGGGTTTTTCCCTGCACACCCCTCGTCACAGGTTCCGGAGCCGGTTCCCGAACCCGGGGAGGAAATCCTTCTTCCGTGACATCACGCCGTCCAGGATGACCGGCTGATCGTCGTAATCGAGAGCCGTGAGCACCGAATTGTCGGCAGAGGCAAAGAGTGCGCTCCGGTTCTCGATCACGTTCGTGAAGAGGCAGAGATAGATGTCGACGCCGTTCTCCTTCCGGAGGAGGTCGAGGTTCTTCCGTATCTCCGCTGCCCTCCCGAGGGCGTACTCGCCAGAGGCGGTCATGACCTGTGCGATGATCAGGTCCTTTCCAAAGAGGGTGTAGGGCTTGGTGTCACGGGTCATCAGTTCATGGAGCGGGACCGAATCGAGTTCCATCCCCTGCTGGATGAGCGTGGTCCCGTATTCGACCGGGTCGAGTCCCGTGACGCCTGCGAGGTACTCCACCGCCTCGATGTCCCGTGGAGTCGTGGTGGACATCCGGAGCACGAGGGTGTCTGAGAGGATGCCCGAGAGCAGCATCCCGGCGGCGGCAGGTGATGGAGTAACCCCTGCATCCCGGAACTTGCCGGTGATGATCGTCGAGGTCGACCCGACCGGCTCGTTCAAAAACTTCACCGGCTTCAACGTCGTGATCGCGCCGAGCCGGTGGTGATCGATTACCTCCAAAATCTCGGCGGTCTCGATCCCGTCGACGGCCTGGGCGTACTCGTTGTGATCGAGCAGGATCACCTGTTTCTGTATCTCCTCGAGAAACGTGTTCCGCGAGATCATACCGAGAAGCCGGCCGTCGCCGTCCACGATGCAAGCCGTCCGGTACCGTGAGTCGGTGACCACCTTCTTGGCGTACGCAAGAGAGTCCTCGGGACGGAGCACCGGGACATCGGAGGCCACAACCTCACCGGCAGGGAGCGAGAGGTGGACCATCCGGCCGACAGAGAACGCGTCCAGCGGGCTTGCGAGGATCGCGACTCCCTTCTCCTTCGCCGCTTCGAGCGCCCGGTCGCCGACAGGCGCCCCTTCGGCGATGATGAGGGCTGCGATCCCTGCCGAGATGAGGGCGAGCTGGACCGGCTCGTTGTCACCAACGACCGCGACGTCGTCTCCGGTGAGCCGGGAGAGCGCCATGTGCAGGGCGTCGATGACGATCGCCACGCGGCCGTGGAGTATCTCTTTGCCGGTGTTGCATACCCGTGCGTCGAGGATGCGGGCCAGGGTCGTGAGCGGTATCGGGCCGATGGAGAGCGTCTCGCGCCGGTTCGGCGTCACGTAGGCCTTCGCAAGCCCGTATTCACTGACGATCCCGAGGAGGCGGCCGGAACCATCCGTAACAGGGATGTTCCTGACATCCTGCTCGTCCATCATGGCGGCCACGTCGATGGTGGGCATGTCGGCAGGCGCCTTCTGGGTATAGAAGAAGGGGATATCGCCGACGTTTGGCTCCACGCTCTCCACGAAGACCGGGGCGTCCATGCCGAAACGCGAGAGTGCGTAGGCCGACTCGGCATTGACCTCGCCGCAGCAGGCAGCGATATACCGCCCAGGCTCCCGGGAATTGAGCAGCTCCGCGTACCCGATGACACTGCCGATGCTGTCGGTATCCGGCTGCTTATGCCCGATTACATATATCTCCTGCACAATCTCACCCCACCTGAAACGAATCCGTTCCAGGACAATCGTAGTATATAAGGAGAAGAGTACAGAAAAAGGTCCCTCTCCGGCACCACGTTGGCGTGACGGATTTTGCTGACGAGATCACAGGGAGAGTGGGTACGGATGATGGCCACGATACGTGGATAGAGCGGAACAAACAGGGAGAGTGGGTACGGA
>LKUF01000222.1 GCA_001412335.1 Methanolinea sp. SDB | reverse complement strand
AAAAACAGCAAAGCAACATTGAAATTAGATTAAGAAGATAAACCGTCTGGGGTGTACATAATTACCATCATCACCTTTGCGCATCACAAGGGTGGAACCGGCAAGACCACGTCCTGCCTGAATATATCAGGTTTTTTGCAAAAGGCAGGAAAGAGAGTACTTGTCATAGATATAGATCCCCAGGCGAACGCCACGTCCGGTCTTGGGATCGATCCGTCCTCGCTCGACCGCTCAATATACGATGTCTTCATGAGCAGCGTGGAAGACTATCCACGTGTTTCCATACGGGATGTGACCCTTCATACCGAACCAGGGATCGATATTGCGCCTTCCACTCTCGACCTGGTGGGGGTAGAGCCATTCCTCTACATGATCGAACACCGGTTCCGTATCTTAAAAGACGAGTTATCAGCTGTAAAGGGACGATATGATTTTATCCTGATAGATACCCCGCCAAGCATGGGCCAGCTCGTCATCAACGGCCTCATTGCCGCAGACCACACCATCGTCACATTTGACCGGGGTGTCTTTGCACTGAATGGCCTGAACACGCTGATGACGATATTCGATGATATCGAAGAGATGGTGGGGGAAAAGATATCTCCCGATATGGCAATCCTGACACGCTGGAGCCATGTGAACGGGAAAAATCCATGGTTCATGAAGATCCTCTCTATTCTCGGGATAGGGGACCCGGGTGTCGAGGAACGTGAGAACCTGGCGACAATCGAGAATGAAGTAAAGACACATTTTCCAAGCGTCTTTACGGTTCCGTTTGACCAGGCGGTATACCAGGCACAGAAAAGTGGCCTGCCGATATCACACTTTGCACCTCTCTGCGAGGCAGCGAAGGTCTATGAACAGATAACCAGTGAAATACTGGAGTGGCGATGATGGATCGAATTACTGATTACGGGAAAAGTCTTCATCTGGATATGGGAGGTGGCAGAAGATGACAGAAAAGATGGGGCGAAAGGCCCTGTTCATGGGTGTCCCGGAGAAGGAGCCACCTGAAGACGACTCGTTTGCACGGGCCCGGATGGGGGAGATCCAAGCCCTCATGGAGAAGGGCCTCGACGGAGATTTTTCCGGGAGGCTGAGCACCCATGGTCCTGACAGGGAATGGGAACGGCTGGCAGAGTCAGTAAATAGTTTCTTTTCGCGTATCGAACAGTTTGCATCGAAGGCAACACTCTACAAAAAGATCTTCGATCAGCAGACGGCACCCTTTATCCTGAAGGATCCGGGAGGAGAGACTCTCCTGTACAACCCGTCCTACGAAGAACTGGAGGAGTCCGCCGCCACTCCGCTTGAAAAGGAGGGCATCGGAAGCGAATCGATGACCTCTTTTGTCGCCAGTGATGGAAACCCGCACACACGGGAGATAAAGATCCTTCAGAGGGACGGCTCCGAGAGAATAATCGAGGAGAGGAGTACTCCGCTGCGAGACGAAAAAGGAGTTTTTGCCGTTCTGTTCACCCTCCATGATATCTCCGCATATAAAACAGGCGGGGAAGCGACCACGGTACCATGGGACGAGAATGCCCGCCCGTCCGGGATCTATCCCGGCATTGTTCTCGATCAGATCCCGGTCCCAGGGCTTATCCTGGATTCCGGACTAAGGATACTCGCTTTCAACGAATCATTCCTTTCAATGAGCGGAATCGCTGCAGAAGCACTTGCCGGAATGGACTATGGATCCCTTGATGTACTGGAGAGCAGGGGCGAAGATGTCGCATATATCCTTGAACAGAAGGCCGCCGGTTCAGCCGAACTTACCATCAACTTCCCCGCGAGTGCACGAATTGTGAGGCAATACGGCACGCCGTTCGGGGATGAAGACGGTGGTATCGAATTAGTCCTCCTTTTTGTTGATATAACGGCTGAACATGAGGAGAGAAACATCCTGGAAAGCCGGGTCCAGGAATTGCAGTACTCTCTCCGGTTGCTGGAGGAGGAATCCGGGAAAGATACGGTTCCGGAACCGGTTGCAATACCAGAGCAGGAGCTCCCTGGTCTTGAGGACGAAACTGCATCAGAACTAATTGACCAGGGGACGCAGCCGGTCGGCGAAAAATTGGCCGATATATCACCTGAACCTGAAACAGGGCAGATGAGCGAACCCGAAACTGCAGCCGTGCAGGAGATATTGCCACCGCCCGGATTACCTGCGATCACTGGCAAGGATGATTCCACCATTCCAGGCACACCCCCCGTACCTGAAGAAAAAGAGATAAAGGGGAAAGGACCGTCGAAAGAACCCGGAAAAGGCGACGAGGCGGCCGGGGCAATTCATGACGTGGTGGAATTTGCGCTTGGTAAGGAGAACTATGCCCTTGATATTGAATATGCACGGGAGATAGTCGAGATGATGCCGATCACCCCCATACCACGGGCACCACATTATCTGAAGGGTATCATCAACCTCCGGGGAGAGATCACCAACATCCTGGACATCAACCAGATGCTCGGTATATCCGCGAGCACTGAATTTGGCGGAAAGAAGATCATCATCCTCTCTCCCGAAGCGTGCGGTGGTGAAAATATCGGGATCATTGTCGATGACGTGTATAGCGTCATCCAGATACATGAAGCAGATATCGAACACCTCGGAGACAGTATAACAGAACTTTCCGGTTACATCAAGGGGATCCTGCAGGTGTCGGGCAGGGGGTTGACAGAGAAGAAGGATGAGAAGAACCTCCTTATCTGGATCGACATCTATAGGCTCCTCTCAGATCTTCTCGGTGAATGATACCAGAAAGGATAAAAAAAGATTCTTCCCGCTGAATGCATCGGGATATCCGAAGGGCCCCATATTGTTCCGCCTTTTCATTGCCGAGCTATAATTTTTCAGATACGTCTGAATACGAATAAATCTATATGGAATGAATAGTTTAGATCCTACAGGTTACATATCGTGCCGATGCAATCCGCAAAGGAGTTGGATACATGAAAAAGGTGGACATAGAGGATGCAAAAATATCCTTTGATCACGGGAACTATGAAGTTTCACTCGACGAAGCTTCCGTGACCAAGACCTGTGTAAAATTCTCATCACTGATCGACGGTCTTTTCGAGAAGTGTGCCGAACTTGACACGCGGGCACAGACGATGATGGAGCAGAACCCGATGCCCATCCTGGTCTTTGACAGTAATTTTTCCATTCTGGCAACAAATGAAGCATACGTGGAGATGAGCGGTGTCCCGAGGGAAAAACTGCTCGCGATGAATGCCAGGGAATTCAAGATACTTTCCCAGAAGGGTGAAGGGCTAAAGGATGTAATAAAATTAAAAAAGCGTTCTTACGGAGAGATAAGCCTGGAACTTCCAACAGGGCTTCACATACTTGAACAGTACGGGATACCCATAATGGACGCCCACGGCGGTCTTTCCAATATCTTCGTGGTATACAATGACATCACCGATCTCCGGAACAGGATGATCGCCATGGAAGACCTCCAGAAACGTTCGGAGGCTATCGTCGAGGAGAATCCCTATCCTATCCTCGTCGTCGCCCCGACGATGGAGATTGAAAACTCGAACAAGGCCTTCCTGGAGCTCTCCGGGCATACTGCAAAGGAAGTAAAGAAACTCAGCCTGAAGGACTTCAAGTACCTGAAAAGTTCGGGCGGACGTCTCGAGGACACGCTGAAAAATAAGAAACGGACCGAGGGAATGGCTACAATAGAGTTCCCGTCCGGCGTCCGGATCGTGAAATGGCATTATCTCCCCCTGCTCGACCATGACGGAACTGTTGTAAATCTCGTGGTTGTCTACAATGATGTCACAGAAGAGATGCAGAACCTTGATTCCATCAAGGAACTCCAGCAGCGGAGCAACGCAATTGTCGAGGAGAACCCCTACCCAATCGTCCTCGTCGATCCCGCGATGAACATCACAACCGTCAACAGGGCATTCCTTGATATGACAGGGTACTCCAGGGATCGGATAAAGACCCTCTCGCTGAAAGATTTCAGGTATCTCAAGAGTGTCGGGGGCAAGATGGAGGACACCCTGAAGAACAAGCAGAGCACCGAGGGTGTGGCCACGATCGAGTTCCCCTCAGGGGAGCATATCCTGGAGTGGCACTACATCCCTCTCCTCGACAAGAAGGGCAGCGTCACCAATGTCCTCATCGTGTACAATGATATCACCGAGAAGAGCGTGCTCGAAGAGCGTCTCAAGAAGAGCATAAAAGAGCTTGCCGACAGCCTGGAATCTGTGGCCGCAGGAGATCTCACAAAACCTGCCGTCACCTATCCCGACGATCCGCTCTCGAAAGTCAAGGCAGACTTAAACAAGACGATTTCAGAACTTGGATCCACGCTTGGCGAGATTCTCCAGCAGGCCAACCAGCTCGAACATGCGGTCATCGACGTCGGGAAAGGTGCCGACGAGATCGCAAAGGCCTCCCAGCAGGTTGCGATGACGGCGCAGAAGACATCCGATGGCGTGAGGACCCAGATCATCGAGCTCGAGAAGGTAACAAAGGAGGTATCTGACCTGTCCGCCTCCATCGAAGAGATTGCCAGCACCGCGCAGGAAGTCAAGACCGTTACAGGCAATGTTGCGACAGAGGGGGATGCCGCGGTGAGGGTCGGCAATGAGGCGAATGCCAAGATGAAGAACGTCCAGGAGATCTCGCAGAAGGCTGTGGACGAGATCAACAACCTCAACGCCAAGATGAGGGAGATCTCAAACATCGTCAAGCTGATCACCGACATTGCAAACCAGACAAATCTCCTTGCCCTCAATGCAGCCATCGAAGCCGCAAGGGCCGGCGAACATGGCAGGGGATTTGCTGTGGTGGCAGGAGAGGTGCGAAACCTTGCCGGTGAGTCGAAGAACGCCACCCGGAGCATCGAAGATGTGATCGGCGGGATCACGGTGAGCAGCGAGAATACCGCTGCAGCGATGAAAAAGGCCTACGAGGAGATAATCTCCGGTATCGGCAGCGTTAATGAATCGATCGATGCTCTCAACCGGATGGTCTCCGATGTCAACATCTCTGCAAACAGCATTGCCGATATTTCGCGGGCCACGGAAGACCAGGCGGAAGCCACGAATAACGTCACCAAGAACGTTGACTTCATAAACAGCCTCATACTGGGCGCCGAGAAGAGCATGGAAGATCTCGCGGCCCTCGCCGAAGAGTCCAGCGCTTCGACAGAAGAGGTTGCCAGTGCTTCCAATGAGATCAGGAGCATGGCGGTCCACCTCCGGGAGATGGTAGCCAAATTCACGGTCAAGTAGGGAGCTTATGACCGATATAGTAGACGTGGTGGAATTCGAGATCGGTGGAGAACTCTATGCCATGGATATACAGCTTGCCCGCGAGATAGTGGAGATGATCCCGATTACTCCCCTTCCCCGGGCACCTGAATATATTTCCGGGATAATTAACCTGAGAGGCGAGATCACCACTGTTCTTACAATCAGCGAACTGATTGGGATCAGGAAGAAGAAAGAAGACAATACCCAGAAGATCATCATCCTCGTGCCCGAAGCGTCAGGGGGATCAAATGTCGGTATCATCGTCGACGATGTGCTCAGTGTCATCCAGGTTCCGGTTGATTCCATTGAACAGATAGAAGGCACAATGTCGACCGGCGGAGGCCATTACATCAAGGGCATCATAAAGACCCGCAGTGAATCGGGAGAGGTCTTAAAAAAATCACGGGAGAGCGATGAGAGAAGCGGATTGATACTCTGGCTCGATATCGAAAAGATACTGCATGACCTCGTCGATCTGAGCGTGAAATAGGACTGCATCTGATGGATGATTTTGGCCGGCTGCTTGCCGCTATCGAAGAGAGCCTTGGTATCAGGTGTGGCCAGTACAAAGAAGATTACATAAAAAGACGCCTTTTTTCCCGGATGAATGCCACAGATAAGAAGGATTATGCCGATTACCATGCATATCTCCTCTCAAATCCCGATGAACGGGAGAGGCTGAAGAACGCGCTGACCATCAACGTCACAAAATTTTTCCGGGACCCTGAGGTTTTTGAGGCGGTGAAACGGGATCTTTTACCCGCTATCCTGAAGAAAAAGTCCCGGATACGGATATGGAGTGCTGGTTGTTCGTCCGGCGAGGAGCCCTATTCGTACGCGATTATTCTTTCCGAGCTCTCGTTCTTCAACAAGGATATGAACGCTCTGATCATCGCAACCGATATTGATCGCGAAATACTGAAAAGAGCAGCAGAAGGAATCTATGAACGTCCCGCGCTTGAAAACCTGAGTGATAGCCAGGTACGAAGGCATTTTACAAAACGGCCCGACGGAAAATTCGAGGTGAAACCCGCTGTCAGGGAACGGGTACGCTTCCAGAGCCACGATCTCATGGGCGGGGTGCCCGCCAGCAGGGGCCTCGATGTCATCTCCTGCCGGAATGTCACGATCTACTTTACGGACGAGCAGAAGAACGATCTCAACCGCATGTTCCACGGGGCACTCGCCCCGGGCGGATATTACATCATCGGCATGTCAGAATTTCTTGGAAAGGAGATTGCCCACCTGTTCAAGCCGTACCGTCCGCGGGAGAAGATCTTTGTCAAAGACCCTGCAGCCGGATAAAGTCCTCTTCCAGGAGTATCCGTGCGGGAAACCGTATCCTGACGTGGTAACACCTGCAGGGAAACAGTTCTTCGGTGAGAGAGAGGGAGCATCTTCCAAGGTCTCCTCCTGAAATGATGTCATAGTGTCCCTCGATCTTCTTATACACCTCGATTATCCGGTCGGATAGGGACCCATCATTCCCGCCTGCCATATCTACCAGTCTCTCCATCAGTATTGTTCCGATATCCGGGGGAAGCGTATGTGCGAATCCTTCAACATGCAGCGAACAATGCCTGTTTTCAGCCAGAACCCCGGAGATCAGGGCAAACCCGATATCGACATCCATCCTGTGCAGTCCCTGTGCCCCGTAATTTATGAAATTGACGAGAAAGTCATGGAATACTTTTCTATTAGCCGATATTTCCCCTTCAACAGCCCGTATTGCCATGTCCCTCGCTGATTCCGGTATCGCCTGCTCACGCTTCAGCCCGGAAAGGAGCATCTCCTGCTGGTGGAGATGGGAGAGCATGGCCTTCATGACCCGGTACCGTTTCCAGAATTCCGCTTCGTAGCCCGGCTGGGGTGAAAACAGGTCCTTTTCCATGATGGATTCCCCGCCTACCTGCCCTTCTTCCCCGTTTCGTCAAGAAACGTCTGCATGAGCTCGTGCCTCTTCCGGTGTTCACGTATCTCGTTGAATATAAGGATGAAGTTGAATCCCACCACGATGAGTATCAGGGTGCTGCTCACCCAGAAGAGCGGGGTGATGTCCTGCACGATGAATGTGGTGGCAAGGAGAATTGCGACAAAGCAGATGAGATAGAAGAATATCCACGTCCTTATATTCATGATGTCCATTATCCAGATCCTCGATCTTTATTCATCGCACATCATTTATGTATGATCTGATCCACGCTGTCATCCACCTGTTTAAAACCGCTCAATCTCCCCGATTCCGGACCCGGTACCGTGTTGTAACGCACCGTGGCGGATGCCAACCATACCGTTTAAATGCTTTCCGGGGACATACCTATCTGTTGCCGATGGCCTCCTATATCCGCACCAGCCACGAGGGAAATAAGAGTTTTGCTGATTCGAAAGACACGGTAAAACTGGCTATTATCGGAATTTTTGCCGTCTGTTCCCTCGTGCTCACGACATACATGATAGGGTTCATGGACAGGGAGCTCTTCCTCTCGATCTACCCGCTCATCCCCCATCTCTATCTCATACCTATCATACTGCTGGCGCTGTGGTATCCGAAGCGGGGGCTCCAGATCACCATCCTGCTGATAGCGGCCATCCTCGTGCTCACCGTTTTTTTGTACATGCAGGGGACGGTCCTTGACCCCTTCATCTCTCTCCTGTATGCGGGGATGGACATTGCCATATTCGTCGTCCTTGCCCTGTATGCCAAGGACCGGACCCTCGTCGAGTCGTTCCTGAAAGGGTTTTTCGACCATTCCGGTCTAGGGGAGCATTTCGAGGAGAGTATTCGCCGCCCCAACGAGAAGGCGAAGGTGAAGTTCGAGGGAGCGTTCGAGGACGTGATTCAGGCGCTCCACAGCGATGACGAGGAGGTGAGGGAAGAGGCCGCACGGGCGCTTGGAGAATTAAACGACCCGCGGGCGGTCGGGCCGCTGATCTCGATCCTCTCAGACGAGAACCGGTATGTAAGAAGGGAGGCCGCAAAGTCGCTCGGGCGGATAGGCGACGAGCGGGCGATCGAGCCGCTCATCAACTCGTTGAAGGACGACGACCGGTACGGGCGTGAAGGGGCAGCTGAAGGTCTCGGGGAGATGGGGGAGAAGGCGGTGGAGCCGCTCATCGATGCTATGGAGGATCCGGACTGGCATGTCCGGATGGGTGCGGCGATCGCCCTCCGTATCATCGGGGACAGGGAGGCGATAGAGCCCCTCGTCAATGCACTCGAAGACGAGAACCGGTTCGTCCGGAGGGAGGCGACCAAGTCGATCGGGCGGATCGGCGACCGGTCGGTGGTCGGGCCGCTCATCAAGGCCCTGGAGGACCCTGACCGGAGCGTCCGGATGAGGGCTGTGAGTGCACTCTCGAAGTGCGGCGACGAACGGGTGATCGAGCCTTTGATAGGGATGCTCAATGACGAGGATTCCGGGGTGAGGCTCCGGGCCATCCGTGCCCTCGAGGAGATCGATGACCCGAGGGTGCAGAAAGCGCTCGACAACAACATCTCCGAGGAGTGGTCCCCTCCCCCAAAAGATACGTAAATGATTCATTCAGGGTGCTGATACCCGGCTGTTTTCCCTTTCACGAACAATATATTTATAAAGGTTTAAGACAATCTCACATTTACAGGCTAGCAGGAGGGATCCGTTAGCTTGTGAGGTGTAGCAAATGAAGAGAGTAATCAGAAACGAAGACGCGTTCACCGGGCTTGAAGCGGCCATCGTGCTTATCGCATTCGTGGTCGTCGCTGCGGTGTTCTCGTATGTTGTATTGGGAGCAGGTTTCTTCACCACCCAGAAGAGCCAGGAAGTTGTCCACTCCGGTGTGACTCAGGCAGCTTCGAACATCGTGGTGAAGGGTGAAGTTTACGGGATTGCGAATACGGGCATGACAGCAGTCGAGCGAATAAGGTTTGACGTTGGATTGGCTGCAGGCGGTCTACCCGTTGATATTCAGCAAGCCGCATTTACCCTGAGTACGGAAAATGAGGTGCAATCGCTTACCTTTAACACGACAACTGGGACTCAACCAGGTGACGGCAATTGGACTATTGGTGAGCGCCATCCAACGACAGAAACTGATAATATCCTACAAGCCGAAGAATCGATGACAATCTATGTCGATTCAGGAAGTATAGCCCTATCGCCAAGGACAATGTTCAACCTTGAGATTAAACCAGAGATTGGTGCATCCCTTGGTGTCCAGAGGACGATTCCACCGTCAATCACCAACGTGACTCTGCTCTACTAAAACCAAATCTAACCCTTTTTTCCTAACAGTTCCCTTTGAAGTTAGATCCACCCCCG
>LKUF01000221.1 GCA_001412335.1 Methanolinea sp. SDB | reverse complement strand
ACCGCACAGAGATCCCCGCACATCGAGCAGGTATCGAGATCGCCGTCGCGTTCATGAATTTTTTGTGCGTATTCCCCGAAGAGAGCAAGCGAGAATTGTTCTTTCCAGTCCAGCCGCTTTCTCGCTTCAGCCATCCGGATCTCTCTTGGCATCCTGAACCCGTCGGGACTGCGGACAAGATCTCCGATGTGAGCGGCAATCCGTGCAACCCTCGTTCCTTCAGCGATGTCATCTGTGAGGGGGAGGGCAAGGTGTTCGCTCGGGGAGACCATGCAGAGGAAATCGGCGCCATGCATGCATGCCACCGCACCACCTATTGCAGAGACGACATGATCATAGCCGGGGGCGATGTCTGTCACCAGCGGGCCGAGCAGGTAGAGTGGTGCATCATTTGACAGCTCCTTGATGACCCTTACGTTATATCCTATCTGCTCGATCGGCAGGTGGCCCGGTCCCTCTATCATCCGCTGGATTCCCGCATCCAGTGCCCGGTTGGCAAGACGGCCCAGGTTTAAGTATTCTACTGTCTTGGCATGGCGATCCGCATCCTGGATACATCCCGGCCTCATCCCGTCACCAAGGCTTGCCACCACCTCGTATTCGGCAAGGATCTCCATCAGGTAGTCAAACTCGCTGTACAGGGGGTTTTCTTCATCCCTCCCGACCATCATGGCAACATGGAACGCTCCACCCCTTGACACCACGGACATGATACGCGGGTCACTGTACAGGGCGGCAAGTGCGTCTCTGTTGACACCGCAGTGAAGGGTGAGGAAGTCCACCCCGTCACGACAATGCTCACGAATTACCGAGAAGAGGAGATCGGAATCGACGTCGGCGGCATTCCCTGCTCTCCGGACGGCCTCGTACACCGGGACGGTCCCGACAGGGGCATCCATCTCAAGGATCTTTCTCCGTATCGATGGCAGATCTCCACCGGTGGAGAGGTCCATGAGGGTATCCGCGCCATTTGAAAGGGCGGTCTTCGCCTTGGCAACTTCCAGCGACTCGTCACACCTCTCCCCCGAAGTGCCTATATTCACGTTCACCTTGACGGTGCAGCCTTCACCGATACCGCAGAGCCGGTGCTCCCGTGCAGGATTGGCAGGTATCACCACCCTTCCCCGTGCCACCGCACTGGCGAGTTTTCGTGCGTTCCCGCCTTCTTTGCGGGCCAGAGACTCGACGATTACCGGTATGCCGGTGAAGCACTCCCGGACCAGGGTATGCATAAGACACATTTGTCCCGAGTACTTATTATTCTGCATGCCAGTGAGGTGGATCCCGGGTGGAGGGTTTCTGGGAAATTCGTATCTTTCAGGAAACGTGCTCGTTGATGCCGCGGTACTTCCCGGTGCGGTCGCACCATACAAAGACGAGATCGAGATGATTGTTCTGACCCATTGCCACTACGATCACATAACCCACGTACGAGAGATCGCCCACCTGTGCGATGCCCTTGTATGCATCCACCGTCTCGACGGGCCTGGGTTGGCGGATGATTCAAAGAGCCTCTCTGTCAATTTCGGTGCCCGTTCACCGGGTATCGTTGCAGACCGGCTTCTTGAAGACGGCGATATGGCAGGACATTTCAGAGTACTGCATACCCCTGGTCACACTCCGGGAAGCATCTGCCTGTACAATGAAGATGAGGCGGCCCTTATTAGCGGGGATACGGTCTTTTGTGGTGGGGGATTCGGTCGTTTCGATTTTCCGGGAGGAAGCCGCGCCGATCTTGTGCATTCCCTGGAGCGCCTTGCCACCCTTGTTGTTGAGGGGCTGTATCCGGGGCATGGATCACCGGTTGAGACAGGAGGATGCCGGCATATAGCCGGAGCTCGTGAATTGATACGTCTCACCTATGAATAAAGGAGTTTATTGCCTTGTTCTTCAAAATTCTCCCTGCAGTGTGAGTATCGGAGCCTTGGGAACACTCGATTTTTGCGGGGGCTGGCATGTATATGTCGGCTCTGCCAGGGGCCCGGGAGGCCTCCTGAGGGTAGCGCGGCATATCCGTTATTCGCGCCAGCCGGGGGATACGCAGAGGTGGCATATCGATTATATTCTTGCTCACCCAGCCTTTTCCCTCGTTTCTGCCGTGTGCGCACCAACGGACGATGACATGGAATGCCGGCTGGCCAGGCTCATGCCAGCCCTTCCGGTCACCAGATTCGGGTGCAGTGACTGCAGATGCCAATCGCACCTCTTTTTCTTTGATCACCCGCCGGAACAGGATGTTCTGGCGGCATGTGAGAAGCTGGATCTTGGTGTTACCATCAAAAATATCAAAATGTCATAAAGCCAGTGTAAGAGTATGAAGGTGCTTGGCATTTCGGGCAGCATGAGAAAAGACGGAAATACATCCCTCCTCATCAGGAGAATTCTCGAACGCTGCGAGAGTGCAGGAATCCCCACGGAATTTGTAAGTCTGGCAGGAAAACAGATAAAACCCTGTCTGGGGTGCGAAAAATGCA
Organism: Methanolinea sp. SDB; assembly: GCA_001412335.1. Classification (GTDB taxonomy): domain Archaea; phylum Halobacteriota; class Methanomicrobia; order Methanomicrobiales; family Methanospirillaceae; genus SD8. Next base: position 10,247 of record LKUF01000221.1, on the reverse strand, counting down.
AGGAGAAGGACTGGTGTGTCATCCAGAATGACGACTGGGGTGAGATCATGCAAAAGGTCCTCGACTCCGAAGTCCTGATCATCGGATCACCCACGTATTACTACGACGTCTGCGGACACGTCAAGAACTTCATTGACCGGAGTTACTCACTCTATCATCGCAGGAAACTGGCCGGCAGAAAAGCGGTGGCGGTCGCCGTATGCGCCACAAAAGGGGGCGACCGAACCATTGAGACCCTTGAAAGTTTCTTAAATACACACGAATTCTCTTACCTGGGATGGGCACGAGGCAAAGGCTACCTGGAAGGAGATATCCTCAAGGATACCAGGGCTCTCAAGAAAGCCGATGAGATTGGAGACAAGATAGTGCAGCTCCTGAATCCCATGGACTAATATCTCACATGATATGATGATGGCTTAGCCACATTCACCTTTTCCATTTTCATATCCATGCCAGGGTGATGTGGTTTGGCCGGGTAACCTGTCTTGATGGTTAACACCCCCCTTTTCGTGTTTTTGCATTGTGGCACCCGGCATCGTTTCCGGAATATCCACTCACAAAGCGCCTTTTGAGTTCAGACCAGATTGTATAGTGTGTCGCGGCGACGCAGTGTCCTTCCCAGGTCCTCGGCGATTCGTTTCATCTCTGCAGGATCAAGATAATCTGTATTGAGCGCGCCGGCCCCCTTCGAGATACTCTCCTCAAACATCGTGCCACCAAGATCATCTGCACCGGCCATCAGGCCCAGTTGTGCCATCTTTAACCCGGTCTTGACCCATGAGACCTGGATGTGTGATACATTGTCGAGAAAAAGCCGGGAGACTGCAGTCATAAGGAGGTCTTCCCTCCCTGTAGCTCCTGCCCGGGCGAGCCCCTTCCGGTAGAGCGGGGTATTCATGTGAATAAACGAGAGCGGGACAAACTCGGTGAAACCGCCTGTCTCATCCTGAATATCCCGGAGAATGGCCAGGTGCTCCACCCGGTCGGCGACGCTCTCGCAGTGACCGTACATGATCGTGGCGGTGGTCCTGATGCCAAGCGCGTGAGCTTCTTTGATGATCCGCACCCATTCGGCAGTCGAGACCTTGCCGGGACAGATCTTTTTTCGCACATCGTCGACAAGGATCTCTGCCGCTGTCCCGCAGAGTGATCCAAGGCCGGCGTCCTTCAGCATCGTGAGTACCTCGACCGTCGAAAGCCCGCTCTTCCGTGCACCGTACGCGACCTCCATCGGATTGCTCGCATGGATATGGATCCCGGGGGCCGTTTCCCGGATGGTTGAGATGATATCCACGTACGAGGAAGCGTCAAAATCAGGGTGGAGACCGCTTACCGTGCATATCTCGCTCACACCCCTCGATTGTGCCTCCATGGTCTTTTTCCTGACCATGTCGCTGTCATGGTAGTATACATCTCCATCACCCGGTTTTCTTGAAAAACCACAGAATCCACAGGAATTGATGCACAGGTTTGTGACATTGATATTCTGGTTGCGTACGTAGGTGACGATCTCCCCGTTACACCTCCTCCGTTTCTCATCTGCAGTTTCCGCCACATTCCATACCCGGCGGTCATTGAGAGAGAAGAGTGCGTATGCCTCATCCGTTGTGAGTCGGTGTCCGTCAAGGACATCGTCAAGGATCCGTCCCACCTCTTTTTCAGGCAGGCCATCTTTTCGCATGCTAACCATTGACAATACCTCTTGTGTATACATCCCCTGCTATTAAATAAATGCGATACGAAAAATGCGATATGGAAAGGAGCGTGCAAAAACCAATTATTATTGGGTTTTAGCGTCTACTCTGCAGGAGATATTACATGCAACAGTATACAGTCAATCTGAAGAATTCTCCAGGAACAGGATACGTCATACCACTCGGACCTGTCAATCTCGTCTGCATGGTCACCTCAAGGGGACTTGTGGGATGCGGTGCATTCGATGTAGGTGCACTCGCCGGCTTCGATTACCCTGCCGCCCGGGTACGGCCGACACGGTCAGCATCGATTGTGACTATCGATGATCTGCTGGATGGAACGATCCGCGAAGCAAATAAACCCGCGGAAAATCTGGGTGTAAAAATTGGAATGAGCGGAAAGGAGGCACTTGACCTCCTCTCCTGATCTTTGGCCCGTCACACGTGGTGACAGGTACTCTCGCCCGAAACGATATTGCCTTCCAGGAAGTCCCTCACCACAGAATCGACTTCCCCGCTCACGCCCATGAGAACCTGTATTCCATGGCTCTGGAATATTTCAACAGCCTTGGGACCCATTCCTCCGGCTATCACGTGTGTAACACCCTCCTTTTTGAGAAGGGCCGGGAGAGCTCCTGGCTGGTGCCCGGGATTTGGAACATCTCTTCGGGAGACCGTTCCATTCTCAACCGTGTAAATCGAGTATTCGCTGCAATGGCCAAAGTGAGCAGAGACCATGCCTCCATCATTTGCAATACCGACCTTCAACCGATACCACTCCTTTATCAGAATCTCCTTCGTCCACGTCCGCCGCCGCAGCCAAAGCCCCTTCCGCATCCCCGCGGGAAGCCGCCACGGCCTAAGCCGTAGACAGGATAATTGCCCCCCGGGTATCCCTGTCCATAGGGGGGCTGCTGCTGCTGAGGATTTGCAGTCTGTGCAACCTCTTCACCTTCTGGTGCTGTGCTGGTTCCTGCCGCCTGGGGCGGCGGGCAATAGCCACGTCCCCACCCGGTGCGGGGTCCGCGACCCATTGGTCCGGTTCCATTAAAACCTGGCATATTTCATTACCTCCATTTTTGTTATTATTACACATATGTGTAAAAATATAAATAACTTACTCTCACGGAAGAAAAGGTTTCAGTCACTATCATCTTCGATATTCCCGTCGAATACGTCATTTCGCTGGCAGATAGCACTGTTTTTATCACGGCACCCCTCGATCTCAATAATTTTGCCGTTGATCAGGGCGTCGACAACCTTGTGGCGGGCCTGATGGAGATCTTTCCATAATGTTCGCCGTGAGATCCCCATCTCCAGGGCAGCCTCCTCCTGCCCGAGTCCACGAAGATCCACCAGGCGAAGCACCTCCAGTTCATCAGGATTTATCATCACTGTCTCCCTGGGCTCTCCCATGACGATGCACGGGTGGTAGCACCTCCCTGATATGCTCTCTTCGTCCATCCGGCGCAGCCGTGGTCTTCCCCTGCGCCGGCACCCGCCAGGGCCGTCTCCTTCCCTCATACCAGTTCCATCATCTCTGCAAGTTTATCATAAGCCGATCTGATTGCCTTTGATGCCGGAGAGTCCTGCCGTGTCGGGGGAATGCCTTTCCTTACTGCATCGACAACTGCGGGATCGAATGGTACGCACCCAAGAACCGGTATCTTCTCTGTCGCTGCATAGTCTTCGACCTTCGTGCTCATACCGGGCTCGAGGTCATACTTGTTGATAACGAGGAACAGGCGAATATCGAAGCCGCGAGCCATCCTGACAAGTCTTTTCAGATCGTGCAGCCCTGATACGCTCGGCTCGGTGACGATAACAGCGGCATCCATGCCGCTGACCGCCGATATTGTCGGGCACCCGATACCCGGCGGACCGTCGGCGATGAGTGCTTTCTCGTCTCTCATCTCACCGGTTATCTCTTTTTTCACCTGGTCCACGAGAAGTCCGGACGTCCCTGATCCCGCGCATAATTCCGCGTGGGACATCAGACCTTTGCTTGTTCTGGAGAGGTAGATCGTCCCGTCTCTCATCGGTTCCATGACAATCGCCTTTTCGGGGCAGATATCCATGCAGACTCCACATCCCTCACAATGGACAGGATCCACGGTAAATTCCCCGTCCTGGCATTCTATTGCATCAAAACGGCAATTTATGCTGCAGAGGCCACACCCGACACACAGGTCCTGTATTATCCTGGCCTTCTCGAGGCCCGAGAACGGTCTCGATCGGACATCAACGTGTTCCAGGAGGAGTGCAAGGTTGGCTGCCTCTACGTCGCAATCGGCAATCCCTATGGGACCGGGGATAAGGTCTGTGAGAGAAGCGGTAAAGATGGTCTTGCCGGTGCCGCCCTTTCCACTTATGACAACGATCTTTTTCATGACAAAAAGCCTCCGGCGCTCGTAACCCTGGAGAAGAGATCCGCAAATTTTTCCCTGTATGCAGGCATGCTTTCACTGATGAGACCCCCGGTATTCTGGATGCGGGCGATCTCCCGATCGAATGGAATGGTCATCAGGACAGGGAGATCCTTACTCCGGCAGAAATCCATTACCTGGTCATCCTCTTCTGAAAACCGGTTTATTATGACGCCCGAGGGAATGCCGAGACATCGTGTCACGGATTCGGCAAGGGCCAGGTCATGGAGCCCGAACGGGGTTGACTCTGTAACGAGGATGCAGTAATCAGCTCCCTGCATGGCTTCTACCACAGGACAGGCAATTCCGGGTGATGCATCAAGGATGGTTGTAGGGTGCCCTCCTGCATACGACTTGGCAGCCGCGATCACCTTGGGTGCCATCACTTCACCTTCATTGAGGATACCGGAGATGAGAATGATATTATCAAGCGGATTACTGAACCGAATTTTTCCTATCGCGCGTTCCTCTTCATGGATTGCCCCTTCGGGACAGATCATCTCGCATCCTCCGCACGAGTGGCAGAGTTTCTCGAAGAAGAGTGGAGGAGGATCTTTCAGCACGGTAATGGCCCCGTACCGGCAGACCTCCGCACATTTCCCGCAGGCAGTGCACCGATCGGTATCGAATACAGGGACTGGTGTTGTCACCGGGAGTTCATATCCTCCTTGCGGGAAGAAGAGATGGAGGTTCGGCTCCTCGACATCGCAGTCGACGAGAAGCACTTCCTTTTGATCAGAGAGGGCGTAGGCAAGGTTTGCCGCCACGAGTGTCTTGCCGGTGCCGCCCTTACCGCTCGCCACAATAATATTCATACGGGCTCTAGAACGCTTTTGTCAGCTTTCCATCCTTGAACTGCTGAAATGCCGCCTTTACTGTCCCAGGTTCCCGTAAGAAATAGATCGATATGCCTGCTGCCCGGAGAGCCCCGAGGGCATTTCCCCCGACATTTCCTGTCACAACGGACTTTGCTCCGTTATCTATGAGAACCTGGGCAGCTCTCGGACCGACACCGCCGGCACCACTTGCAAACGGGTTCTCAACAGCGTTGTGCTCTTCGCTTTCAGTATCGAAGAAGATGAAGAAGGGGGCTCTTCCGAACCTCTCCTCCATCATGTCATCGGGGCCTGGCCCCTTGGATGTTATGCATACTTTCATGGTTGATTCTCCATAATTTTGCTCATATGTGCAGATATATATTATGTTGTTGCCATTGGATCGTGATGTTTCATCGGGGTAACTTCGTCTTCATCCATCACGTGCACTGCACTGGCTTTAAATGATATAAATACTTTCGCCCCTGCCTCGATTTCCATTTCGGTTGCAGATCTTCTCGTGAGCACTGCGCTTATCATGATGCCAATGTCAATGGTGATCAGTGCAAGCGCGCCAGATATCACAATCTTTGTTATCGTCCCTGGAAAAACGTTCAGGGCACTTCCGTCCACCACTTCATTATACAGGGAGATCTCGTCTGCACCGATGCAGAACGCGACTCTCTGTCCGATAGAAGCGCTCGAAACTGCCCAGACGGAGACTCCGTCTGTTTCCACCCTGGAAAGGCCATCCTCGATTGATCGCACTACCCCGTCGAAGATATTCTCGTAGCCGATGAACCGTGCTATCCGGGTTGTCCCTGGAGACCGAAGGACATGCTCCACCCTGTCCTCCTGAACGAGTTTGCCGTCCATGATCATCGCCATCCTGGTGCCAAGCTCCCTTGCCTCGCTGGTGCTGTGTGTCACCTGGACAATGGTGAGCGCATGCTCTCTGTGGATAGTTCTCAGTTCTTCCACAAAGAATTCCCGTGTCATGGGATCGAGGGCAGAGAGGGGTTCATCAAGGAGCAGGACACCGGGTTCGATGGCAAGCGCCCTGGCGATGGCGACACGCTGCTGTTCCCCGCCACTCAGTGTGAGCGGTGATCTCTGCGCCAGGTGGGCGATTCCGAATCGTTTCATGAGTGACCGTACCTGCTTCTCGATATCTGCCTGTGGTATCTTTCTCATCCTCATACCAAAGGCGATGTTCTTTTCAACCTTCATGTGGGGAAAGAGTGAATAGTCCTGGTACACGAGGCCGATATTCCGGTTCTCGGGGGGAATGGACCTCATATCCTTACCATCCAGCAGAACACGCCCTGATTCGGGGACGTGCAGACCTGCGATCGTCTCCAGGATGATCGTCTTTCCCGCACCCGAGGGACCCATGATCACGTAATAGTCACCATCATGAATCTCGAGGGATACCTGGTGGAGGGAGAAATCACCGAGAGTCAGGCTGACATCCTCAAACTCGATCATCGTACCTCCCCACGAATCTCGTTATCGTCCGGAGCACAAGGAAGACGACCAGGCATGCAACGATCATGACAAAAGCCACTGCGGTGCTCTCCTTTATCCCTCCCGTCGTGAACCGGTAGTAAATCAGCGTTGAGATGATCATCGGGTAATATGCAATCATGATCACTGCTGCGAACTCGCTGATGGCCCTTCCCCAGGCAAGGATGGACCCGTTTAATATGTGGCGGACACTGCTCGGGAGCACGACGAGGCAGAAGGCCTGGAACCTGGTGGCACCAAGTGTCCTTGCCACGTTCTCCATGTGGACAGGGACCTTCTGGAATCCCTCCTTGACACTGTTGATATAAAACGGCATCGCGACAAAGAGCATCGCCACCACTATCCCTGGGTAGGCGTCCTCGAAGAAGAACCCCATACCGGCCAGGGGAGCCCCGATAAGTCCTCTCTGCATGAAGAGAATGTACACCATCAGCCCGGCAACCGTATGCGGCAGCACCAGGGGGATGTCAATCAGGCTTTCCACGGCCTGGTTGAACCTCGATTGCGTCCTGGCAAGGACATATGAGAGGGGTGTCCCAAGGATGAGAAGGATGAGAACGGCGTTTAAACCTGCCGAAAACGTGAGGACAATCGAGCCGATGACCTTCCTGTCCGTGGCCACCTCGAAAAAGTAGGGGAGATCCGCAAGCTGGCCGATAGTGATATTGGCCAGCGCAAGGAGTGGCAGCATGACAAGAATCCCGCCGATGATTGCAAACGCTACGAGGCACTGATCCCATACCCCAGTCCGTGACTTTCGTGATATCCAGAATTCCCAAAGATTCTTCATCGCACTCGATGATTATCGCTCAATCAGTGGCCTTCTTCAACCCACCGGGACTAGCCCCCGAATCCCATACCTTCTGCATGTCCTGGTCATCCACCCACCCGGATCGAACATTCTCACGATGATCGAACTGGGAGATGTATGGCTTGATATCAAGGAGCGGCGTCTCGTCAAGTACATCTACCCCTGTGATACGTAAGATGTTCTCCTCGATCGATACGAGGTTTACGATCGAGAGTCCGATAGGGTTGGGGCGGTTGAAATGTCGTATGGCAAATATTCCCTTTTCCGATTTCAGATCAACAAACGGGCGGCAGAAGCTTGTCCATTTCTGTGCCCGGTGGAAATGGTATATCAGGAAAAGGTGGGAAAACCCTTCCAGATCTTTGAGGCCCGGCATAAATTCAGGAAAGATCTCGATGTATCCATCAGAACTGCTGAAGATCCCCTGGATAGGTGTGGCCTCCTGGTCGGTGAAATCTGAATGGATTATTCCTATCGGAGTATAACATATTTCCATGTTCATTGCTACATTTACTGTCTTTTTCAGACAAAAAAAGTTGGTTCAGGCCTTCATTGCAACCATGCCTGAAAGTTCCGCCGGGACATCCCCGTACCCACCGGCAGGAATGATGGGCGGCTGTCCGTCACTGGTCAGTATAGCCTGTCCCACGGGTCCGATCAGCATCTTCACAAATTCGAGGCCCATCTCGGGATGCTCGGCGATCTTTGGCACGGTGACGCCGTATACAATCGGTGAGCCGGTGTAATATGTCACGTCATCGCCTTTCACTGCCTTGACTTTCACGGTCTTGTAGTCATCGGCAAACTCGATAGCCGAGAGATCGATCTGCTCGGGCAGTTCGATGAACAGGAGACCATTCTGGACAGCAACGCTCCGGTACTCCCAGGCATAATCGATTCCGCCAGCCTGGACCATCTGCACCAGCTCCACGCTCTTTGGCCTGATTGTCAGTTTCGTGCCGTCGGGAGCAGGGTCAGTTGCATCGATAGTCCAGACCCCGTCTCCGAATGTTGCCACGATATTGCTGTGGTCTTCGACGAGGTTTTTGAATATGGTTTCATCGCCATAGTACCCCTCCGCCAGTTTGATGACCATCGGTGTCCGGTATCCGCAGGGATCGGCATTGGGGTCGCTGAAAGCCCATCTCACGTCGTCCTGGCCAAGGATGGTATACCAGTTGTCAGCCGTGATCTCGGAAGCATGCCGACTCTGGTCAGTATAGGCCAGGGTCATCGTGTTCTTGGCAAACGTGAGGTACCAGTCCGCGTCGTCAGGCACCATGTACTGCGGGATCAGCGCATAATCAGCCGATGCCACAACATCGGCGGGCTTCCCGGTCTCCGTCACTTTCTTTACACAGTCAACGCTTCCCGCAGGCTCTAAAAGAACCTCGGTGTTGGGATACTTCTCCTCGAATTCCGCCTTGATCTTCTCGAACGGCCCGGTAAGGCTTCCTGCATGGAAGACCTTAACCGTAATCTTTTCTCCTACGGCACCGTCTCCCGGCGCCTCTTCTCCCTCAGGGGCAACACACCCGCAGAACAGGACAAGTCCTGCCAGCAGAAATACAGTAATGAATACTGAAAACCTTTTGACCATAGTCTTGAGTTAAGTTGTTTTTTTATTTATTATTGTTCATATGCGGATTGCCCCTTCATCAGGATTATTACGGTCCCCAGCAAACGATTGATTGCTGATGGAGTATACTCATCTCTTTGGCCCGGTCTGTTCCCGCCGCCTCGGACGATCTCTTGGAATCGACCTGGTCCCATTCAAGACCTGCACGTTCGACTGCATTTACTGCGAGTGCGGAGCGACAACATCCAAGACGATACAGAGGGAGGAATTCTTCCCTGCCAGCGAGGTGAAGGAAGAACTTGCCCGGTTCCTGTCAGGTGAGCCTGATCTGGACTTTATCACGTTTTCAGGATCGGGTGAACCCACGCTTTCACTCTCTATCGGACAGATTATCCGTTTCCTCAAGAGAGATTATCCACAATACCGCATCGCTGTGCTCACCAACGGATCGCTCCTCCATGTACCGGACGTGAGAACTGATCTCCTGCCTGCAGATGTCGTTTTACCCACACTATCTTCCGCCATTACCAAAACCTTCAACAGGATCCACCGGCCTGCAGGCGGGCTCGAACCCACCCGGATCATAGAGGGCCTTTCCCGGTTCAGGCAGGTCTTCCCGGGCGAGATCTGGCTGGAGGTCTTCATCATCCCCGGGCTCAATACCACGCCTGATGAACTGGAAGGCCTCCGTGATGCAATCGGACGGATACGGCCCGACAGGATCCAGTTGAACACGCTGGACCGCCCGGGAACCGAGCAGTGGGTCAGGCCTGCAGACGCAGATGAACTTGGGAGGATTGCGAAGATCCTTGGCCTTCCGGGTACCGAATCCATTGAGCCTGTCCGCTATGCTCCAGGAACTTCGATCCCGACGGGAGATATGGGTGCACATATCCTGGGGATGCTGAAGAGGAGACCCTGCACGCTCGAGGATATCGCCGCAGTGACCGGACTTCGGATAACAGAAGTCTCAAAGTACCTGCGTCAGTTTGAGCAGGCGGGACTTCTGGATACGAAAAAAGAGGGGAGAGGCGTCTTTTACATTGTCCGCGATCAACCGGTTGATACCAGTGAATAGTCAGTGTAACGCTGGCAGAGGGGTCTTTTTATATCAGCAGTTATTCGTTTCATGATCTCCGGGTCAAGAAATTCGGCATCTGCGGCACCGGCATCGGCACTGACATCGTCTGAGAACATGGTTCCCGCAAGGTCGTTTGCACCCGAGAGGAGGGCCAGCTGACTCACCTTTGTCCCGAGCTTTCCCCAGGAGACCTGGATATTCCTGAAATTATCGAGAAAGAGTCGGGAGATGGCAATCATGAGCAGGTCTTCCCTTCCGGTTGCGCCAGGTCTGGCGATCCCCTGCCGGTAGAGCGGTGTGTTTGTATGGATATA
>LKUF01000220.1 GCA_001412335.1 Methanolinea sp. SDB | reverse complement strand
AAATTATCAGAGAAGGCCAAGATTCTTCAGGTCGTTGAGTATCTTCTGGACGGCCTTTTTTGCGTCCTCAGGTTCTTTTCCGCCGGTAATGATAAGTTTTCCGGATCCGAAGAGGAGCACGACTACCTTGGGGTTCTCGAGGCGGTATACGAGTCCCGGAAACTGTTCGGGTTCGTATTCTATCCGATCAAGGTTGAAACCGACTGCTATCTTGTTCAGGTTTATGCCTGACCCGAGATCGGCGGATGTGACTATGTTCTGGATCTTGTAGGTGAGCTCCTGGGGGATGTCGATATTCAGATCCCGCAGCAGGTTTCCCAGGATCTCGAGACCTTCGGAGAGGCTCTCGATACTCTTGGCCCCTGTCAGGACCACTTTTCCGGAGCCGAAGACCAAAGCCGCAATTTTTGGATTCTGCATCCGGATGACGACACCGGGAAACCTCTTCTTGTTATATTCGGCATCCTTGATCTGTGACGCAAGCGCGGGAAGATCCAGATAATCGGTCACCTTTGCGGAGGCGACGATATTTTCAATCTTGAGAGAATCCTCTGGCTTGACTTTCATATTTATAAATGCCACAGGACACTATATAAACAGTTGGGTGAGTCCGTCCCCTCATGGCCCCAGCAGGATGGCTGCAATGGAGAAGTAGATCAGGACCCCCGTGATGTCGGCCATCGAGGTGATGAGGGGTCCGCTCGCGGTCGCGGGATCCAGTTTCAGCCGGGTCAGGATGAATGGGAGTGAGAGGCCGATGAGTGCCCCCATGATCACAATCGAGACCATCGAGAGGGCAACGATAAACGCGATCTCGGGTCCTCCCCGGTACAGCCCGAGTGCTGCGACTGCGAGCCCCATCGTTCCCCCTAACGCAAGGGCGACGACTAACTCCTTTCCGAGCAGGGAGAGCCAGTCCTTTGCCCGCACGTCGCCCACTGCCATGGACCGTATCACGAGGGTGGCCGATTGCGATCCCGTGTTCCCGCCGCTGTCGATCAGCAGGGGAAGGAAGAATACGAGGGTGATGGCAGCCGTGATCGTGCTCTTGTACAACTCCATGCCCGCACCGGTCAGGATATTGACAAAGACCAGGGCGAGCAGCCAGGGGATACGCTTCCTGTAGAGCAGCGAGACACCTGCCTCACGGATGTTGGTCTTGAGCTCCCTGATCGTCGCCATCTTGTGGAAGTCCTCGGTCACCTCCTCCTCGACAACATCCATAATGTCATCGAAGGTGATTGAGCCGACCAGGCGCTGCTCACTGTCAAGGACCGGAATAGCAGGGATATCCCGCTCCATGATCAGTCCTGCAGCCTTCTCCCTGGGGTCTGAGGTATACACAAAGAGGTCCGGCTCCTCCGCAAGCTCACCCATGGTCGTGTGCGGCACGGCCTTGATCAGGCTCCCGAGGCGCACGAATCCCCGGAATATCCTGGCCGGTGTCCTGACATACATCATCTCCATCTGGTCAGGCCGAAGCGGCGTTGCATGTAGCCGGGAGAGCACATCCCCGGCGAATTCATCCTCCCGGACGCTGAGATACAGCGGCGACATGATCCTGCCCGAGCTATCCTCGGGATACCCGAGCAGGAGGTTCAGGAGATCCCGCTCCTCGGGTTTGAGCGCACGGATGAGCCGGTTGGTAATCCCTGCCGGGAGCTCGGGGAAGAGGCGGGCACGATCATCAGGGTCGAGGGATGAGATCAGGGCAAGTGCCTCGGGATCCCCGCTCATCGCAACGATCCGGGCCTGCTGGTCCGGGTCAAGGCCCTCGAAGAATTCAAGCGCTTTCGCACGGTCAAGGAGGCGGAAGACCAGGAGAAAGTCCGGTTTTTCGAGGCTCACGAAGAGGTCCAAAAGGTCTTCGGGTGCGAGCTTGCTGACCAGTTCACGGAGCCTCACGTAATCGCGACTGTTCAGGCACTCCTGGATTGCTTCTTTTTGCATGGGACTCCAATTGGTTTTGCAACCGGGACTATCCTGGTCGCCTGACCGTGTTGCCAGGGGATGGGCCGCTCCATAAAAGGGATCGGCCCCTCTCCTTTCCGCTGCTATCTTCGTGGCTGGAAAATGGCTTGCTGGTGGACAGATATTGGATGAGTTCTGGTATTAGTATTGCCTTGTTTTGTGGGAAGTGAGAGCGCGGGTCTCAAGCGGATTCCGCTCTCCGGCAACCAGGAGCACCGGATGCTTCAGGCAGCCGTACAAGTGCATCCCTGTCGTCCCGGGTCCCCTGGCTTCTTATTCGGATATCTGCAGACCACTCTGTGCTGGGGGAGGCTCCAGTCGCAATCCTGCATCATGCGACCTCTACATCCTTCTTGCAGCGTATTTTGCAAGCGATATGATGGTCAGGATCGGCGGAGAACCCGGAGCTGTTGGGAGGACCGAAGCATCTGCGACGTACAGCCCGCCGATCCCTGTCATAAGTGTGTTGTCCACCGCGACACCGATCCTCGCCGTGCCTCCCGGGTGGGGCCCCCGGAGAGGAGCGGTCCTGAAGGTTTTTGGATCGACACCTGCCTCGTGGAGGATCGCCCCGGCGACCGATACTCCGCCAGCAAGGATCCGTGCATCGGCAGCGGTCACTCCCTTCTCTATCGTCTCACCCAACCTGCCGGAATCCTGGTCCGCAATCTTCACCATCATGGAAAGGACGTCCCCTTCCCCCACGGTCTCCCCGGTCTCCTGCAGCAGTGCACCAAGCTGCCGTGAATAATGGGGCATGACGAGGCACCTGTCATGGGCCAGGTACGTGCCCATCGGGACATCGCGGTCAAACCCTATATCCGGGAAGACGCCACCAATCGTCGCAAAAGTGTCGCAGAAGAGCGGAGAGGCGGGGATACCGAGAGGCCTGATAAGGCGGGGTGTCTCGAGCGCTCCTGCTGCGATGACCACGAGGTCGTCTGAATATTCACGCGTTCCGCATCGTACACCTGAAACCTCTCCGTGCCGTACACAGACCGATGAAACCGCCTGTCCGGTGATCACCTGCGCCCCGTTCTCCTGGGCTTCCCTGATGAATCGCACAGCGGTCCACCGTGCCGATACCGGACAGCCGAGACTGCACCGGCCGTCCCTGCAGCACCGGTCCGGGTCGATGAACTTGGGCATCTTCCTGACGGGAAGGCCAAGGTCCAGGGAAGCATCCATCAGGCGCCGGGTCCCTTCGCCGATCAGGTCGTCGGGAAGCTCCTGCACACCAAGCTCCCGTTCCGTCTCGGCAAACTCGGCCGAGAGATCGATGCCGAGCACCCGGAGCTCCGGTTCAAGGCACCGGAGGGCGTTGCCGCCGGAGACCATCGTCGTCCCCCCAAGGCAGCACGTGCGCATCAGTTTCACCTCCGCGTTCACGTTCGCGTAGTGCCGGTGCGCATCCTGCTCCGGGATCTCAGGTCCTCTCTCAATGATGAGAACCGGGTGGCCAGCTGAAGCGAGTTCCCGTGCGACGGTCGCCCCGCCCGCCCCGGACCCGACTACGATCGCCATAGAGTGGTGAGGGTGCCCGTGGGTGATTAAACTGACTGGGTGAAGAGGTCGGAATATCTGGCAGAACCGGAGAATTACCACATGGAGAATCCGGCTTTTGAATGCCGGCTATACCATGACTGCAGGCCACGCGGGAAAACACCCTTCGCGGCAGTTGGAAGTACCACGGAAATATCTCCCCGGGATGAAAAAAGAGTGGTTTAATCGTATTCGCGCCAGGTGTGGCCGCACTTGCAGCACCTGAAGAACCTGACCTCGCTCTCATCCGCGGATCGGAGCTGTCTGAGCCACCAGAATGCCAGGTTGTGTTCGCACTTTGGACACTTTACCGCGGTGGTGGGGAGGGTCGCCGGGGCGTCCTCCTCGACTATCACGATCTCCCGTTCGCTGCGCCGCCGTTTGATCTGCATCTGGTCGTCATCAGAGATCTTCCTGATATACCCGCACCTTCTGCATTTCAACTGGCCACCGGACGAGATCATCAGGCTCTTGCATTCCGGACAAAACATCGCTATTATATGGGAAATCATACCAGATTAACCCTTGGGATTGTACAATGCATGAGTGGATTTAAAATATTTCCAATTACGATCCTTTTTTACCAAAACGTGTTGATAGATATTAAATGAAGGAATTCCTGGTCCTGTTCTCCTGCATATTTTTCCTGTTGTTCCTGGTTCCGGGACGCTTCCGGCAGTATTTTGCGGCGCTTGGCTGGGCGGGCATGGTGCTCTTCCTCTGGGCCGAGATTCCGTATTATCTCTCCATCAATAATTTCCTTTATCCCCTGATCGCAGCACTCTCTATCCCGTTTCTGATAATCACGGTCAGGTACCTTCTGAAGCGCGAAAGGCTGGTGATGCAGCTCTCGACTGCGGCCGCAGTCTCATTCCTCATCTATGCGCCGTTTGCATTCACCCCTCTCGGGGATATACTCATATCGGTCGTGGTGGGCCAGACACTCTGGCTCGTGAATGCACTCGGGTACCATGCAGACCTCGTCGACTGGAACATGCTCTGCCGAAACGCATTTCTTGTAGAGATAATACTGGCCTGTACCGGAATACAGGCTATTGCAATCATGCTCGGCATCGCCGCTGCCGTTCCCACCACGCTCCGGCAGAAAGGACTGGTATTTCTCCTCGTTGTCCCGACGATCTATATCTTAAACCTGGTCAGGAATACGGCCGTGATCATCGCGTATACGGAACAATGGTTCCCCTGGTTCCCCGAAATTGCCGGGAACGGTGAATACGGCTACGAGAGCTTCTTCTGGGCCCACAATGTCTTTGCCGAGCTGCTGGCACTCCTGCTCCTGGTCGCGATCGCCTACGCTCTGTTCCGGATAATTCCCGTGCTTGCGGACTTTGCAGGAGATCTGATCAAGCTCTACATCGACGAGATTACGAGAGTCTTTTGTAAAGATACATGATCCGCTGGATCGCTGAAAGATTGGTGCAGACCGCGATAATCAGTACCGAAACCCAGATGTATCCTGTCATTCCGCCGGCCAGCAGGACCAGGAACGTCTCGGGCCTGCCGAAAAAGCCGACACCTTCGAGCGGATCTTCAATTTTCCCGTGAATCCGCTCTTCAAAACCCGTTTCTGCGTAAACTACCGGTTTTATGAATGTATTCATCAGTGACCCGATGATAGCAACGGTCACCACCCCGAAGTCGGCAATCGGGGGGACGGGAAGGATACGTGACAGTATGGCAATGCCTGAAAAGCCGATGCCGAGGAGGACGAGTGCATCAACGTACTTGTCGACGATCCAGTCAAAGACCGCCCCGAACCGGGTCTCCTTCGAAGTTTTCCGGGCTACGCTGCCGTCGATAAGGTCAAGCAGCGCAGAGAGGAAGAGCATCACGCTGCCTGCGAGGAAATCCTGCCTGTAGTAGAGGTATGCACAGAGTATTCCTGAGAGGAGTGATAAAAGTGAAATCTGGTTTGGAGTGATACCCGATCTTGAAAATACCTCTGCAACCGGCTCTAGGTATCCCATGAACCGGGGGCGCAGCGCAGTGATATTCATGGCTAAGTAAGATGGCACCGGGGAGAATAATAGTTATTCTATTGTACTGGAATGAGAAATCAGACGATACCAATGGTTTTTTTACCAACAGGGTAAATATCCGGCGAATCTTTCCCACCTGCAATCCGGTTTTCTCCAAAGGGCGAACTTCTATATGACATCACCACGAACCTATCAGGTTAAGAAGGGAGTATATTGCACGAATTATCCTATAGACCCCATGTACTGATGATGTCGGAGATCACCGTCGACGGCAAGCTCACCCTCAAGAGAGGGACTTCGAGCAAGATCCTGATGAAGTACATGGACCCCAGGACAGAGCTCCTGCTTCACCGGACCCGTGCCGAATATGATGCCATCATGGTCGGGTCAAATACCATCAAAATTGACAACTCTTTCCTGACAGTCCGGCTCGTGGAGGGAAAAAGCCCCCTCCGGGTGATCCCGAGCAGCAGGGCAGATATCCCTCTCGATTCCAATGTCCTCGGTCCCGATGCCCCGACCGTTATTGCAGTCTCTTCACGCGCTCCCCGTGAGAAGATCGACGCAATCATGGAGAGGGGTGCACGGGTCGAGGTATGCGGAGAAGACCGTGTCGATCTGCCACGCCTCATGCACATACTCAAAACAGGGTATGGTGTTTCAAGACTGATGATCGAGGGGGGGCCGACATTGAACTGGCACATGCTCCATCACCGGCTCGTGGATGAGATCCGTCTTATACATCTTCCGTTCATTGTCGGCGGTGCGGATACTCCTTCGCTCGTCGGGGGGATGCACATCGAGTCCGAGGACGAGATGATCAGGCTGGAATTAAAGGACCACTATCTCTGCGGGACAAACCTGGTTACCGAGTACACCGTCTGTTACCGGTAACGTGTGGGCATCCAGGTGTCCGGTGGAGAGAACCAGGTGTGGATCCCGGCTCACAACAATACGAATCCCTGCGCTTTTTCGCCGATTTCTCATATTTTATCCGGGAGAATGGTTCCGCGGTTGTGCGAACCAGGAGGAACCAAAGAATGGAGGGCCAAAAAAGCCGGATCAGATCATCTGCAGGGGATCCGCCTTCATAAACTCCCTGCAGACGGTGGTGGCATAGTGTCCCGGCGGGAGGGAGAACGAGAGAGCAATCTCCCTTCCGCTGATATCTGTTCTTACATCGGTGGAGAGGGATGCAGGGCGCAGGGCACCGTCATACCGCACACCAACAAAGTCCGAAGCCCGCTGGAAGTCTTCCGGTGTGATGGCATAATCCGCAAGCAGCGAGGCCATCACCTCATCATCCGGTCCGCCGGGCTCAAAGACCCTGCTGCCCGGTATGAAGATGGCGATCCGGCACCGTCCCCTCTTCAGTTGTGCTTCAGCGGCCCGCAGGTTTCCGGCCGTCACCCGGTCCTCCCTCCCGCCTTCGAATACAAGCCTGTCTCCGGGTGAGGGGAAAGAGAGCGATCTCTCCTCCCTCATACGGGCCGATACAATCCTGTTGAAGAGAAAGGACTGGAAGGCGCTGACAAACAGGGAGAGAAGCCTTGGGGGGAGCACACGGAGCGCCCCCTCGTAGTCTCCCTGATGAGCAGCGAGGTGGTGGAGCATGGACCGTTCGTATGTCAGGGGGACGGGGAGTTCGTGCAGTCCCTGCACGGCATCCCGGCTCTCAAGAAAGGCGGTCCGTGCTTCCCGTGTGGGTTCGGGCTCGCCCGGGTATGCATGGCCCACGTAACAGCAGACCGCCCCCTCATAATCGCCCCGAAGTATATACTCCCCGACAAGATGCGTTACCGGGCGAATCACACCGAACCGCTGGATGCCGAAGTAATTCGGAATGCCCACCCTGCAGATCGCGGCAACTTCTTCTGCCTGACCCGCCAGGTCTTCTCCCGTGGTCTCCCGGATAGTGATCCGGAACCGGTTTGCCTGGTGGGACCCGAGCGAGAGGCCGGTATTCGACCTTCCGACCACCTCGAGCTCGAGGTCTTTCAAGGCCACCCTCTCTACCTCTTCGGGGGTCGCATTGTATATGGAGATCAGCTGGCTTGTCAGGGCGTGCTTGTCCTTCGTGCCCGTCCAGCCTATTCTCCGGTGGGATATCCCGAGGACCTTCGATATCTCCTTTGCAGCCCGCTGCAGTTCCCAGTCTTTCTTGGTGAGGCGGCAGATGAGGTACGGCCCCTCGTCCCCGACCTCGCAGGGCTCTTCCTCCACGATGAAGTCTTCCGCGTGTGTCCGGAGTCTCCCGCCCGTCCCGGGAGTGTCGGTTGCATAGTATTCCATGCCGAGGGAGATCTCGAGGGGGTGGACGCTCTCTTTCATAGGAGGGGGAGACTGCTCGTGATCTTGTCCAGGTCCTCTGACCGTGCCGGGCCAAGGCCGAGCGCCGTCACGCTCCCGGGTGGTATCTCGGTCAGGCCGGCGTCACGGACGAGCCCGGTCGAGATTCCCGCACGCTCTGCGAGCACCTTCAACTCGAAGAGGTCACGCTCCCCCTTCGCCCTGAGCACGACCTTCTTCTGTCCCTCGGAGGACCACCTCTTCCGGGCATCCTGGTCGGCTCTCTCGTATGCCATGATTGCCGCGTGGGCGACCTGTGCACAGATCTTTCCGCAGCTCATCTTCAGGTCGCCCCGCACCACAAGGCACTGTTTCCAGACAAATTCCGGTTCTGCAGGCATTTTCTTTTACGTATTCTCCCCGTGGCATGAAATAGGTGTCCGATATGGCTGTCGTCCGGCGGGGCACTGCAGAGGGTTTGATGGTCCAGTCCTGCCTTACCGTTATGGGAAGATGGAACGGTACGACGTGGTGATCGTGGGTGCCGGCCCGGCAGGAAGCGCCTGCGCCCGTGCCTGTGCGGAGAGTGGGCTTGCAACCTGCCTTATCGAGGAGCACGGGAC
>LKUF01000219.1 GCA_001412335.1 Methanolinea sp. SDB | reverse complement strand
TGGTGCATTCGTGTTCCGCAGAAAGGACAGAAATTCGCATTGGGAGGCAGTCTCCTTCCGCAATGGTGGCAGAACATGATCTGGGTACTCGTAGCAGAGGCCTGGACCGGAGGGGGTGACTCTCTCCTTTGCGGAGCTGATACGACACCCTCATCTCTCCTCTCCTCACTGGTAGTTGGCCGGATATCGCTTTCTTTCACCCTGGCTGATGGAAACACGATCGTTTCAGAGACATCCCTTGCCTGCGGGGCGACAAACGGGGTGGCGGCCCTAGTCTCCGGTGTCCTGGATGGCCCTTCTGCCACCTCCCTTCTCCCGTGCTGGACCAGGTGGATCCACTCCTCCACCTCGGTTGTCCGGTCCTCGCCGGTATGACAGAAGATCATCTTCATCGTGCGAATGTCGTCATCCGATGTCCTGATCGAGAGCACGAGGACGGGTTCCTGTATTGGCGTCTGCTCGAGATATCCCTCGACGATGGAATGGACCGGGATCTCCTTTGCAAGGACGCCCGGTTTCTTCTCGTTCTGATCGATGAGAAACAGCCTGCTGTTTGTCAGGTAGGCCTCGAACGTGAACTTTTTGATCTTGATATCGTTTGCGTATATGAGAAGTTCTTCCCCGGACCCGAGATATTGTTCTGGTCCTGAATACTCCTCCACCTCGTCATCAGGCCCTGTCTGCATATCACTGTATCTGGTCATCTTTCCAACCTGCGTTTCAAATGTACTTCTTCTTTTCATCCATAAAGTGTTCCCAACTGATTTCCGGACAGGTTGCCAGAGAATCAGATGAGTCCTTTGATAAGGGCCGGAATCTCGGAAGGCCGTGATGCCACGGGCACTCCGTTCTCCCGGAGACGCTCTATCTTGGAGCGGGCGTCACCTTCTCCACCCTCGATGATGGCGCCTGCATGCCCCATCCTCTTCTCGGGAGGCGCCGAGACACCGGCGATGTAGGCGACTATTGGAAGATCTGTGGATTTTGCCCCCTCTTCTTCGAGCGACCCCCCGACCTCGCCGATGATTGCGACCGCCTTTGTCTGCGGATCAGCCTCGAACCGTGCAAGGACATCGGCGAATGTCTGCCCGATAACCGGATCGCCGCCTATGCCCACCACGGTGCTCTGTCCAAGCCCGGCTTTCGTGAGCTCGTCGACTATCTCGTAGGTGAGTGTCCCGCTCCTGGAGATCACGCCGATGTTGCCCCGCGTGGCGAGGTGTGCAGGCATGATCCCGAGCTTGATCTCGCCCGGGGAGATGAGGCCGGGGCAGTTCGGCCCGATCACGCTGCAGCCGTTCATCTCTGCGTACGATATCGCCTTCATGGTATCATGGACCGGAATGTGTTCCGTGATGGCTACTGCAAGCGTGATGCCGGAATTGGCCGATTCCATGATCGAGTCCGCGGCTGCAAAGGCCGGGACAAAGATGACGCTGCAGGCGGCATCGTGCTCCCGTAAAGCGTCCCTGACCGTGTTGTACACCGGCACGCCATCCACCTCCTGCCCTGCCCTCCCCGGGCTCACGCCCGCGACAACACCTCTGCCGCCGACCGTGCGGGCGTATTCGTTCATCAGGGATATATGGAATGCACCCTGTTTCCCTGTCGCACCCGTGACGATTACGCCGGTCTTTTTGTCTGCATAGATCATCGGGATGCCTCCACCGCGGCCATTACCGCATCCTCCATGCTGTCCATCATCCGGTACCCCTTCCCTGCGAGGATCTCCTTTCCGAGATTTTCGTTTGTCCCGGCGAGTCGGACAATTATCTGCTGGTGGACGCCTGCCTCCACGATTCCACGGGCAACATCGTCACATCGCGTGATCCCGCCGAGGAGGTTTACGATGATCACCGTAACGGAGGAGACTCCGGCGACGAGGGAGACGGCATGCCGTACCCGCTCCTGGTCGGCCCCGCCTCCGACGTCGAGGAAGTTGGCGGCCTTTCCGTCGTAGAACTCGATCAGGTCAAGTGTCGCCATCGTCAGGCCCGCACCGTTGCCGATGACACCGATCTCACCATCCAGCTCGACATAGGAGAAGCCGTGTTTCTCGGCAATCCTCTCCCGCTCCGAGAGATCCCTGTTCTGTTCTATTCCCTGCCGCTTCAGGGCGTTGTCATCGACGATGAGCTTTGCGTCGGCGGCGACGATACCCGACGGAGTCGATACCAGCGGGTTTATCTCTGCCAGGAGAGCGTCCTTCTCACAAAAAGCCCTGTAAAGGCTATTGATTACCTTTTCGATCTCCTTTGGCGCGTCACCTCTCAGTTCGCGGAGCATGAATGCCGGGACGTCATGGAGAATGACCGGGACCGAGGCCTTCCGCAGGGCGTCCGGGTTCTCCCGTGCCACGCTCTCGATCTCAACGCCACCGGAATCGGCAAAGAGTATGAGTGCCTGCTTGGATGAACGGTCGATGGCGATGCTCACGTAGTACTCGTGCTCGATGGAGATCCGCTCTTCCACGAGGATCTCCCTGACAGGAATGCCCTTGATCTCACGGCCGAAGAGATCCCTCGCGGTCCCGGCCAGGCTGCCCTGGTCGGCCATGAGGATGCCGCCGGCCTTGCCGCGGCCTCCGACATCCACCTGGGCCTTGAGCACCACGCCGTCTCCAAGACTCTCTGCCACCCCCGATTCGAGATC
>LKUF01000218.1 GCA_001412335.1 Methanolinea sp. SDB | reverse complement strand
AAGTCTGGATACCTCTGAAGAACAGGTAATTCCATTCAACCCACAGGAAACAGCGAGGAGGCAATTGTATAATCCAAAAACCCGGCGTCCAACCGCCCCTGCGCCGGGTAGTCTTTGCAGGGTCAATTTGATGTTTGGAAAAACAGGGAAATTCCGGGCAGCGGCGAGAAGGGGCGTGTGGATGAGAGATACAGAGAAACTCCGGGTCTGTTGAGGATCGAAGAGATCCTGCACAAAGTGTCCAGTTAACCCGTCGATTCCCTGTCAGTATAGTAATAATACTCGCCGTTCGACTTCTGTTCGCGGTCAAGGTACGAATCCGGCTTGTTGATCCTCGGGCGGCCGGTCTGGTCCCTCCGGAATGTCACACCGAGGTTTCCGAGGAACCGGTTCATGCCCTCACGCATGTCGAACGGTCCGGTGGCGCAACCCCTGACCCCTGGCTGGCCGTCAAAGACAAGTACCCGTTCGCTGATCATGTCCACGAGATAGATATCGTGGTCTATTACCAGTATTGCTGCGTCTTTTCCATCGACATGGTGCTTGAACATGCGGGTGATCGAGACCCTCTGCTCCACATCGAGGTGGGCGCTCGGTTCGTCGAGGATGTACAGGTCGGCAGGCCGCGAGAGGCAGGCCGCGATTGCCACCCGCTGCAGTTCCCCGCCCGAGAGCGTGTCTATCGGAGACTGGAGGATCGGGGTCAGGGACAGCGGCTCGATGATGTCGTGCTGGTACATCGAGGTCTGGAAGTGCGTGGAGCAGCTCCGAAGATAGAATTCAACGGTGTCGGACGTTGTTGCCTTGATGTACTGCGGTTTGTACGAGATCTTCGCGTCCAGGTCCACGGGACCACCATCGGGCGTCTCGTCTCCCGCAAGGAGCCGGGCGAACGTGGTCTTCCCGATACCGTTTGCTCCCACGACCCCGAGAACCTCCCCTGCACGGACATGCCCGGCCCGGACATCGAGCCCGAAATCCCTGAATGTCTTTGTCATCGCGGGATATTCGAGAAGGACAGCCCTCTCCGCACCCCCGGCATGTGCCCGCTTCTCAAATACGACCGGGTACTCCCTGAAACGGACATTCTCCTCTGGAAGATAGCCTTCAAGATACTGGTTGATTCCCACCCTCACTCCCTTGGGCTGCGTGATAACCCCGAAGACTGCTGGCTTTCCATAGGCGATATGGACAGTATCGGCAAGCATGTCCAGGATGGCCAGGTCGTGCTCGACTATCACGATGGGCCGGGAGAGAGCACGTTCACGGATCAGCCTGGCGGCTGCCATCCGCTGGTAAATATCGAGGAAGGGTGTAATCTCGTCCAGGAAGTAGAAGTCCGCCTCCCGTGCAAGGCAGGCGACGAGGGCCACCCGCTGGAGTTCTCCGCCCGAGAGTGTCGTAATGTCGTGATCGAGCACAGGTTCGAGTTTCATCGCGGAGACGAGCTCGGGGAGGCATCCCCGCTCATCGGTCTTCTTCAGCAGATCGCCGGGAGTCCCGGAGAAGACTCGTGGTATGTAATCGATGTACTGGGGCTTTATTGCCACCTTCATCTTTTGCCGGGAGATGTTTTGCAAATAATCGAAGAGTTCTGTGCCGGCATAACTCTTCAGTATCTCCTCCCATTCGGCATCGCGTTCATGTTCTCCAAGATTTGGTTTCAACTGGCCGGAGAGGATGTTTACGGCGGTGCTTTTCCCGATACCGTTGGCACCGAGTATACCGGTGACCTTGCCTTCAACCGGTATGGGAAGTCCGTACAGGGCAAACCCGTTCACCCCGTACCGGTGTGTCGGGTGCTCCAGCTCCTCGGGAAGACTCACGATGTCGATGGCTCCAAACGGGCATTTTTTGACGCATATGCCGCAGCCCACGCACAGCTCCTCGGATATGAGGGCTTTTTGGTCCTCTCCGATAACGACGGTCTCGTCCCCTGTCCTGACCCTCGGGCAGTAGAGGATACACTCATTCCCGCATTTTTTCGGGTGGCAGCGTTCCTTGTGGACGACGGCTATGCGCATGGCTCCTCACTCGTCTCACTGCAACTTGCTGGTGAGCAGGATCGTCCAGACGATGAACCAGAAGGCAAAGGTCATGAACCCCTGGAAAAGCCAGTCTTTCTTTCCCATGCCTGAGGGATTCAGGCGCATCAGGACGAAGATGTGCTTCTGTATGACAATTCCGGCAAACATGATCAGCAGGGCGAGCATGGTGTAGCTCTGGAGACCCATGATATCGGATGAATCTACCAGGAGATAGGATATAAACCCGGTAATTATTCCCAGCAGGCAGGCTATGACCGATCTCTTTATTCGGATGATATTTTCAGCCCTCTTCTCCGCGGGCGACAGCTTCCTGGGAAGCCCCTCGGTTTCCTCCCTCGTCTCGGCACTCATATTGACACCAGTAGACCTATTTTTTAGTCCTGAACCCATATCTAATTTGGTATACACATGGCTACGTCGCAGGGAATGAGCGGAGTTGACCTGATAGCTGCCGTCACCGAGTGGAAGAGAGAGATGCCTCTCTGGATCGACAAGGTATATCAGTTCAACCCGCGGACCGTCGTGTTCCGGCTAAACGGGGAGGACCGGGCAAAGCATAACCTGCTCGTAGAGTCGGGAAAACGTGCATATTGCATCTCCGCTCTCCCCGAACCCCCGAAGATGCCTCCCTCGTTTGCCATGCTCCTTCGGAAATATCTCAGGGGCGGACGGGTGCTCGATATCAGGCAACACGGGATCCAGCGGATCGTGACCATCGATGTCGGCAAGCGGGACACGGTGTATCACCTCGTCTTCGAGCTCTTCGACGAGGGAAATATCGTCCTCTGCGAGGAGGATTACACAATCATAAAGCCACTCCTGCATCACCGGTTCAGGGAACGAGAGGTGGTGCCTGGCGTGGAATACATCTATCCCGACCCTGATCCAACCACCTTCAGCCTGAATGAGTTTGGAGCATTCCTTGCACACGAAGATCGCGATATCGTCCGGACTCTCGCTGTCGGAGTGATGCTTGGGGGGATGTACGCCGAATACATCTGCCGTGCATGCGGCATCGACAAAGAGATCCCGTCACCCGATGTCGATTCGGGAGCAGTCTTTGCGGCACTCCATGACCTGCTCAGGAGAGCGGAGACCGGGATCTGCCCGGTCATCTCGAAAGATGCCTGTCTTCCCTTTCCGCCTGACGGAGGGGACTGCATCGCCGATAAAGGGTTCAACGCGGCCCTCGACCAGTTCTACCGGCCGCTTGCAGGGGAGGAGCGGCCCGGAAAGAAACCCCGCCAGAAATTCTCGAAGGAGGAGTTCATCAGGCGGCAGCAGGAGCAGGCCATTACGAAGTTCGAACAGAAGATCGCCAGGAACGAGCGGATAATCGAGAAGATCTATGAAGAGTACGGCTTGATCGAGGAGATCATCCAGACACTTGCACGAGCCTCCGAGACCCGGTCCTGGCAGGAGATCCAGGCAGTCCTGGAGGCCCAGGATTCCGGCCCGGCCACCAGGATACGAAAGGTCTATCCGGCAGACTCAACCGTCGACGTCGATATCGGAGAGACGGTCAGGATCCATGTCAGGGAGAGTATCCAGGCCAATCTCGGCCGCTATTATGACGAGATCAAGAAGTACAGGAAGAAGATCACGGGTGCACGGGCGGCCATGGCCCGGATGATACCTGAAAAGCCAAAAAGTCATCAGCAGACCGCATTCCTGAAAAAACGCTGGTACCACAGGTTCCGCTGGTTTTACACATCAGACGGGACCCTCGTGCTCGGCGGCAGGGACGCCTCCCAGAACGAGGAACTGGTAAAGAAATACCTGGAAGGAGGCGACCGCTTCGTGCATGCCGACGTCCATGGAGCAAGCGTCGTCATCGTCAAGGGAGAGACCGCCTGCATGGACGAGGTGGCCATATTCGCCGCCTCGTATTCGGGTGCCTGGAGGAGTGGGCATTTCAGTGCCGACGTCTACAGCGTATCCCCTGACCAGGTGAGCAAGACGCCGGAATCCGGGGAGTACGTGAGCCGCGGCTCTTTCATCATCCGTGGCGAGCGGTCATGGCACCACAACGTGCCGCTCGAAATAGCGATCGGTATCACGCTCTCGCCTGCCATCGCGGTCATCGGTGGTCCGCTCTCCGCCGTCGCTGAAAGGACACGACACTACGTGCTCCTGAAACCCGGGGCGTTCGAGCCAAACGACATCGCCAGGAAGGTATTGCGGACACTTCGGGAGAAGATCCCGGAGAAAGACCAGAAGGGGCTCAAGAAGGTCCTGAATACCGAGCAGGTTGCAGCCTTCGTCCCCCCCGGCGGATCCGATGTCGTGGAGGGGCATGAAAGCTGAAACATCCCAGCTCCACGGGGGTTTTGGGGAGATCGTGCTCTTTCCCGAGAATGTCGATGATGTCTGGCACCTTTCCCATATCGTCGGACCCGGAGACCTGGTCTTTGCCAGCACTTTCAGGGCACCCGAATCGTCTGCAGATAAGATAAGACCCGAAAAACTGGAAAAGAGGCTGGTCAGGCTCGGTATCCAGGTCGAAAAGGTCGAGTTCCACAAGTATTCTGCCAGGCTGCGCATATCCGGGCTGATCGAGCAGGGCGTTGATGCAGGATCGCACCACACCTTGAATATCGAACCCGGGTTCGAGATCTCGGTGATAAAAGACTGGAAGTCCACCGATCTCGAGCGTATCGAACGGGCGGTCACTGCATCCATCCATGGGGCGGTCCACATCCTCACCATCGAGGAGGGCGACGCCGCACTGTTCCGGCTGCGGCAATACGGTCCTGAGCCGGTATTCGAGGTATCGATGGGCAGCGGCAAACGTGAGGGTATTGGTTCAAGAAGCGCCTTCTTCGAGAGATTGTACCAGGATGTGAAGGATATCGATGGACCTCTCGTGGTTGCCGGCCCCGGCTTTATCAAGGACGATTTCGTGCGTTACCTCCGGACAGTCGACCCTGATCGAGCGGAGAAGACCGTCGTCGCCGAGACCAGGAGGGTGGGCAGGGGCGCTGTCCAGGACGTGATCGGCCAGGGTGTCGTCGACAGGCTCTCAGAAGACCTCCAGCTCGGCCACGAGGTGAGGCTGATGGAGCAGCTCCTCGGGAGAATCGCCTGCGATCAACCTGCGGCATATGGACGGGAAGAGGTCAGCAAAGCCTTGGCATATGGCGCTTGTGAAGTACTCATGGTATCTGATCTCCTCCTCCGTGACCCCGGAATCGTCCATCTGCTCGACAGGGCGGAAGAGACCAGGACAAAAGTCGTGATATTTTCAAGCAGTTTTGATCCCGGTGCCCAGCTCGATGCCCTTGGAGGGATCGCAGCCCTGCTCAGGTACCGCATGGAATAATACCGACAGGTGCGGAAAACAGGTCGGAAAGATGAAAAACATACCAAAATAAAGAGAGAAAAGATCAGTTTTGATGGGAGGAATCTTCTCTTTACTCTCTCTTCTGCATCAGCATCCCCTGATGGTAATCAAGTCGGGACCGGTTGAATCTGTCCGGTTTACCACCCAGGCAATCATTGTTCCGATAGAACACCCCCGATTTCCTGATATTGGTCCCTATCGCCTCAGGACTGCCGCATATCAGGTCAGCACAGGTCCTTTTCACGCAAACCTGCATAGATTCTGATCCTGCACTGGCCAGAATGAATTATCTCCGGATTTTCTATATTAATTCCGGTGATGAATGTTCATCTCTCCGATGAAAGGTTATCAGACAGATACATCAGTCCGCCGGGACACCATGGCACCATGAGAGGATGGAGCACGAATGCCTTATGAGTGGTTCACCCCGTCCCGCCCATTAAAACAGGGAATCCACGCTTTTACAGCAGTTTTTATGCAAAAAAAGGCAGACCGGGTTGCCTGATGGCGGATGTTAAAATGTTAATTCCGTTGATATCCCCCTGAAATATTCAAAGACTTGCTCTCCCCATGCGATTGTATTCTCATCGGTGCCGGACAGGCAGGACGTGTTGTCATAGGTCGTCATATCATTCCGGTAGAGTCCGAGCAAGATACACTTGTCAGTCATGCAAAGGCCAATCTTCAGCGGCGTGTCGGCAACACGGATCGAACTTTCGGTGTTCCCGGCAAGTTCCTGTACCATCTCGACATAGGGCGATTGAGTAAATTTTTCGGCAAGTTCCCGTCCGACCACCAGCTCAACCGGGATTCCCTCTTCGACCCTCTTTACCACGGCATCCATGTGCGCAGGGCTTGAAATGGGGGAGAGTATCCGGATCTTTTCGGCTTCTTTTATGGACTTTAAGAAGTTTAAGAAGACATTGAATACATCCTTCTCTGTGTCGCTGACGATATCGGCCTCATGGAGCATACCTATCCTGGAGAGGAACGGCTCAGGTATCCCCCCGGGATAGTGATCAGCCCAGAATTGTTTGTGCCTGATGATGGCCGCCTGGAACAGGATCAGATCGCGGATCTTCCCTGCCAGGACTCTCCCTATCGGTGTCAAATGATACTGGTAATCCCTGGTACCAATATAATTGGCAGACTCCAGTCTCCGGATCTTTGGAATGAGAGCCTGCGACGTGCTGCCGGTGATCTCCCGGAGCTCTGACAGGGTCCTTTTTTTTTCAAGGAGCGAGAGCAGGGTCTGGATCTGGAGGCGTGATCTGTAGAGTGACTGGATCTCTCCCAACACCTCCGCATAGGTATCGATCGGGGTCATGGTGCACCGGACTGCTAAATTGAACGTATTCGTTTCAGAGGGATAAGAGTAGCTGCCAGGGAATAGCGGCGGTCGGAGAGACCCGATGCAGGCAATGACCATAAACACCAGCAGAATCGCGGTTCATGGCCGTTTCCATGAAAAAATGGAATTTTACCCAAAAATTTTTCATCTGCGGCCTGGTAACTACATGATATGATAAGACACGAATGCGGATACGAGATGGAGATCCTCTGCAAGCGGTGCGGCACACCTCTCCAATACAATCCGCGTCTTGGTCTTCACTGTCCTGCCTGTGGCAGGGAGGTGACCATTCTCTGTCACAAATGCGGGAAGAAATGGTAAGATTACACCCTGTTACGGACCCACTGTGTATATTGTTCCCGTAATGTCGCGATCTCTTCCGGGGTCAGATCGTCGCGCCGGGCCTGGTGCAGGTACTTTTCCAGCTGGGAAACAATGCTTTCTGCCGTATGGTAGTCGTCCACCTCGACGTATGCGGGGGCCCGCCTGACATTGATCGCCTCTCCACACACCGCACAGAGTTTCCACTGCTGGAACCTGTCAACATAGGTAAATGTCCTGCAGCCCGGGCACCGGATCACCAGGAACATGGGTATTTGGTGATTGTGCCCTCCACAGGTATATATATTACGCAGGTCTTTGCTGCCTGACCAGGACCGTATCCACCACGTGGACTGCCCTGGTCCGGCTACCCTCGCTACACCGGCATACGGAGGCCGGAAATGCGAGTATTTTTCTGATCCCGCTCCCTTTACTGGTTGAGGAAAATGTCAGAGGAACCTATAGAGGTCATTGGCGTCACCGGCCTTCCCATCATACACGAGGGTGACGATCTGCCTGCACTGATCTGTTCGGCCATCAGACTGCAGAGTGGCGATATTGTCTGTGTAGCATCGTCCGTATACTCGAAAGCCAGAGGATACACCCGCAGGCTTGCAGACATCTCCCCCGGTGACCGTGCCAGCCGGATCGCCGGCATGACAAAGGAAGATCCGCGTTTCATCCAGGCGGTCCTGGACGAATCTACCGATATCCTGCTTGAGTACCCGTTCGTCCTCTCTGAAGTGCCCTGCGGACACATCGGGGTGAGAGCCGGTGTCGACCAGAGCAACATCGAGGACGGGATGCTGATCTTCCTGCCCCGTGATCCGATGGGTGCTGCAGAGGAGATCGCAGACGCGATCAGATCCATCGCGGGTGTCGATGTAGCGGTCATCGTCACGGATACGTGCGGGAGGTCGTTTCGGCGGGGGCAGACGGGTCATGCGATCGGATGGAGCGGGATCACCGCAATCAGGGATTTCAGGGGAGATTGCGACCTCTTCGGGCATGTCCTGCACATAACGGAAGAGGCGGTAGTCGACGAGATCGCGGGATTTGCCAACTTCGTCATGGGGGAGAGCCACCAGGGCGTCCCGGCCGTGGTGTTTCGCAACTGCCAGGCGTGGACGGGGCATGACAACATATATTTTACAAAAGAGGAGGACGTCATCAGGAAGCGTTTGCAGGACAAAAGTGCATGATGTGTCGGCAAAGACTGGAGAAAAAAGACGCAGCTCTGAAGATGGCGTCTCCAGGATTCAATTTGCCAAAATATCCTTTTAAAAAAAAGGAATCGCGTGATTATCAGTAGATATAGTTCATTATCAGAATAAAGACACCGATCGCCGCCGCTGCAACAACCACGCTGACGGGACTGATATGGATCGACCGCTTATCCTCGCTCTCATAATAATTGACAAGTCCTGCAGAGGATATCAGTCTTCCACCCTTCTTCTTTGCCATACAAAATTATTTCTCTCTCTCCATATATAAAACGGTGTCAGGAACCAATGCCAATAAAAGATATGACCTTCGAAGGCCGGGCTCTCGTCGGCAGGGAACTGGAAGAGAAACAGGTCGTAATAGAGGTCAGGGACGGAATAATCCACAGGATCGAGGAGACAACCGGTGCGGAAAACAGCCTGTGGCTCTGCCCGGCCTTCTTCAATGCACACACCCATCTCGGGGACAGCATCGCGATGGACATACCGGCAAAAGGCAGCCTTGAAGAGCTTGTAAAACCTCCATTTGGCTTGAAACACCGTATCCTGGCCGACACCGGAAAGGAGCAGCTCGTGCGATCGATGCGCGCGACGCTCGGGACGATGGCCGGTTCGGGCCAGGCCGGATTTGCAGATTTCCGGGAGGGCGGGATCGATGGCGTTGATGCACTCAGGCAGGCTGTGTATGATATTCCCCTCATGCCTGTCATACTGGGACGGGATGGGGGGGAGCATGTTGCTGACGGAATCGGCGTAAGCAGTGTGCGGGACGTCTGCGATATCGAATCCTCTATTCGAATGGTCAGGGAGAGAGGCGGGCTGGTGGCATTCCATGCAGGGGAGAGAGACTCCGCTGATATCGATCCCACCCTTGAGTACGAACCCGATCTCCTCATCCATTGCACACATGCCACTTCCCGGCAGCTTGCCAGGATCTCGGAGATGGATATACCTGTTGCGGTATGTGCACGGTCCAACTGGAAGCTTGGTGTCTCCTCTTCCAATACCCGCCCCCCCCTGCACGAGATGAAAAAGCAGGGATGCAGGATCCTTCTCGGGACCGACAACGTGATGTTCGTTCAGCCGGACATGTGGCGCGAGATGGAATTTATCGCCACCATATATCGGATGGAGCCGGAGGATGTACTTCGATCCGCGATTGACGGTGCAGGGCTCATAAACCGCTCATATTACATAGAAGAAGGCAATCCTGCAGATTTTTTGGTTCTTGATCCGCGCATCTCAAATTTGCACCTCTCCCGCGATCTGCATTCAACACTGGTAAATCGTGCAGGAGAGGCAGGTATCGTCAATAAGGTTTTTAATTCATAATTACCATAATAAAGGAGACTGTTTTGGTAGGTAGTTATGTTCAATCAGGTACTCGTGGCAATAGATGGATCAAAAATCAGCGAAAGGGCCTTTCACCTGGCCCTTGAAGAGGCTCGCATCTGGAAGGCAAAGATCCACGTGCTGTACGTCGTGGAGACCGGGCTCTTCTCCTCCCTGCCCATGGACAATACATGGGAGATCATGTACAGCATGCTTGAGAAAGAAGGAAAAGAAGCTCTCGATTCGGCAATACAGGAAGCCCAGGAGAAATCTGTCGATATAGAGACCCATATCAAGTCTGGCCATGCAGGAAATGAGATCCTGAAGGTCTCAAAGGAACTCGGAGTTGATCTCGTCGTCGTGGGTTCGCATGGGCGAAGCGAAGTCGATCGCCTTCTCCTCGGAAGCGTAAGCTCGTTTGTGGTAACCAACAGCATGGTTACCGTCATGGTGGTGAGACCATAGTGGACGCAACAGTATCGGATTACATGACCACTGACGTGGTCAGCGTGGAGATCCCGGGGAACAGGGACGATGTCTTAAAGATCCTGAAACGAACGGGTATCAGCGGCGTTCCTGTACTCAAGGACAACAAGCTGGTTGGAATCATCACGAGAAAAGACATGCTCCGGAAATCGGAAGAGACCCAGCTCGGACTCCTGATGACCGCCGATCCGGTCACGATCGGACCGGACTGCACCCTCCAGGAAGCCGCCCGCATTCTCATCCGTGAGAATGTCAGGAGACTTCCCGTGGTAGAGGACGGAAGACTGAGCGGACTTTTGAGCGTCGCCGACCTCGTCCATGCAATCGCCCAGATGCGGATCTCGAACGAGATAAAGGAGCAGTTCACGAGCCAGACTTTTGCCATCTGGGAGGAGACACCCCTTCCCCTGGTTGGACGTATCATGGAAATTTCGGGTTTCGAAGCGATACCTATTCTCGATTCCGAAAGCCGGCTCCAGGGAATCATATCGGAGCGTGATCTCATCAGGCACTCGTCCATAGAGGATATGGTCGAAGTGAGCGACTTCTCCAACGGCACCGATGATGATGAATGGACCTGGGAGAGCATCCGTGACATGCACACCATAAGCTACGGCATCTCCCGGATTCAGCTTCCGGATCGCCCGGTAAAGACTGCCATGGTGAAAAACGTCATCTCTGTCCCACTGAATGCTGAAGTGAGCGAGTGTGCACTCAAGATGAAGAGAGGACGGATAGACCAGCTGCCGGTGGTAAACGGTGACAAGAGACTTGTTGCAATGCTCTTTGACAGGGAGCTCGTAAAAGTGCTCTGCACCGAGCTGGCATAACAATAACCTTTAAATTTATTGATGACATTGTATTGTTGAAGCGCTTTTTCAAGTTTTTACGGCGTTTACTAACGTTTTGGGGTATTTACATGAATCCACAATACCAGGAACCCCTGAAGGGAACTACAACAGTAGGCCTGATATTTGATGGCGGAGTGGTCCTGGCCACGGAGAAACGTGCAACCATGGGATACATGATCGCCAGCAAAAGGGCGAAGAAAGTCTACCAGATTGGCAACAGGATAGGGATGACAACGGCAGGCGGCGTGGGCGATGCACAGCAGATGGCACGGCTGATGACCGTCGAATGCAGCCTGTACCAGATCAGGAGAGGACGCCAGATGACAGTCGGCGCTGCAGCGACCCTGCTCTCCAATATTCTCAATAACAACAGGATGTATCCCTATTATGTCCAGCTGCTGGTTGGCGGTGTCGATGAAAACGGACCAAGCATCTATTCTGTCGATGCTCTCGGTGGGGCTACAAAGGAAGAAGAGATCGTGGCCACCGGATCGGGCTCACCCATGGCATACGGGGTACTTGAAGACCGGTATACCACAGGAATGGATAAAGACGAGGCGATCTCCCTTGCAATACGGGCGATTCGTTCAGCAATAAAGAGAGACGCCGGGTCGGGAGAAGGTGTGCACGTGGTCGTAATCACCAGCGAAGAATACACCGAGATACCTGAAGAAGAAGTCCGGCAGAGATACTCCATTCCAGCATAAACTCTTTTTAGGACGGATTTAATGCTCATTGAAGACAGGCTTAAGGAACTGAAGGATAAGATCAACGATAAAGTCCCTGCCGGGATCACCGTCTCCGAGGTGGAATTTGAAGGGCCGGAACTGGTCATATATACCGACGACCCGAAGAAATTTGCCGATGAAGCGGATCTCATCAAAATACTGGCACGGGATCTCCGCAAGAGGATAGTTGTCCGGCCGAATATCCTGGAAGAGCCGGAAAGCGCAGTAAATGATATCCGATCCGTGGTTGCCGAAAATGCAGGCATCAGCGATATCTTTTTTGATGCCGACACCGGCGAGGTGCTCATCGAAGCAGAAAAACCAGGGGTTGTAATAGGAAAGAACGGTGCCACGTTAAGAGAGATCACCAGGCATATCGGGTGGACACCCAAGGTCGTCCGCACCCCGCCTATCGAGAGCAGCACGGTAAAACAGATACGGCAGTTCCTGCGTTCGGTAAACGAGGAACGAAAAGAATTTCTGCGGACTATCGGCAGGCGCATACATCGTGATGTCATCTCCCGGGACCAGTGGCTCAGGGTGACAATGCTCGGATGCTGCCGCGAAGTGGGTCGGGCTGCATTCCTGCTCTCCACACCGGAGAGCCGCGTCCTCATCGACTGCGGTGAAAAGCCCGACAGCAGCAACAACAACGGCACGCCCTACCTCTATGTCCCGGAGATCCATCCCCTCTCACAACTGGATGCGGTGGTTCTCACACACGCACACCTGGACCACTGTGCACTCGTCCCGCTCCTGTACAAGTACGGCTACGACGGCCCGGTGTACAGCACCCCCCCGACGCGGGATCTCTCGGCGATGCTCCAGCTCGATTACCTGGACGTGGTTTCCAAGGAGGGCAGGAAGATCCCGTACAGCTCGAACGAGGTCAAGGAATACATAAAACACTCCATCACCCTCAATTACGGGAGCGTGACCGATATCGCTCCTGACATCAAGCTCACGTTCCACAATGCCGGCCATATCCTGGGATCGGCAATAGCGCATTTCCATGTCGGAGACGGGTTATATAACATCGCATTCACCGGCGATTTCAATTACAGCAAGAGCAGGCTCTTCAACCCGGCGGCAAACGCGTTCCCGAGGCTCGAGGCCCTCGTCATGGAGAGCACCTATGGCGGAAGCAATGATATGCAGCCACAGAGGGCGGACGCAGAGGAGAAACTCTATGATACGGTGAACACCGTTATCAGGAGAGGCGGGAAGGTCATCATCCCCGCCTTTGCGGTGGGGAGGTCACAGGAAGTGATGCTGGCACTCGAGGAGGGGATCCGGAAGGAGAAGATCCCCCGCATGAAGATATACCTGGACGGCATGATCAGGGAGGCCACCGCCATCCACACCACCTACCCCGAGTACCTGAACAGCGATCTCCGGAACCAGATATTCAAGGAGGGACTGAATCCTTTCCTGGCAGAGTGTTTTGTCCAGGTGGATTCCGCCAATCTTCGTGAGAAGGTCATTTCAGGCGATCCCTGTGTCATCATCACCACGAGCGGGATGTTGAATGGCGGGCCGATCATGGAATACCTTGGCAACCTGGCTACCGATGAACGAAACGCACTCGTGTTTGTCGGTTACCAGGCGGACGGAACCCTCGGGAGGCGTATCCAGAAGGGATGGCGCGAGGTTCCGATCGGGAGGAAGGGGACCATAGTCATCAACCTTGACATCGTCACCATCGACGGGTTCTCAGGCCACTCGGACCGGAGGCAGCTCATGAACTATATCGGGCACATCCAGCCAAAGCCGGAGAAGATCTTCACCGTTCACGGCGACGAGAACAACACGATCGACCTTGCCAGCTCGATCTACAAGCGCTACCACATCCAGACCCATTCGCCGATGAACCTTGAGACCTACCGGATGATATGAGGGGAGTGACTCGTTTTTTGAGTATATTCCCCACCAGTTTTTCAGGGGATAATCGGTCTCCAAACGTATAGCCTGACCGAAAATCCACGCCATGGAGGTCCGATACCTTACCTCGTATTCTCAGGAAAGACTTTTTTCCCAATCTTTGTGTATTCCACAACTCCGATCTGCCTGAGAAGATCCAAATCTTCGTCGACTTCCCATCCCTCTGCAAGCCTGCCATCGATTATTCGCCAGAGAAAAACCATCCTCATCTCAACCTTCCTTCCGGTGGGAGGTAGTGGAACTCCCGAAAGATTCCATTCCCCTGTATGGGTACCGGTCGCCCTCACACGAACCCACACCATATCACCTTCCGCAATCATACCCTCAATCTGTTCATGCCAGTCGGGGAAGGCCTTGAAAGCCAGCGAAAAGAGCTCTTTGAAGTTTTCCAGGCCCTCCTGTCGATGGGTGTGATCGATATACCCGGGCGCCACCAGGGCGTCAAACAGGTCGAGGTTTCGCTCATTGTATGCCTCGATAAACCTGCGGACAGTTCTCTTGTTCTCTTCCAATGACATCAAATAGATCTCCTTTTCTTCTGACAGCAGTGTTGTTCCTGGTACAAGCTGATAAAAGATCGTTCTTTCCATCGCCATTCAGGGGACGAAAATCCTCGATCTGCCGGGAGTGGGAACCTGAGAAGATGGCACGTTTGACCTCCATCGGATACATGGCATGTCCCATTCAATACGAATATTAGAACGTCCGTGTCACATGTCTATGCTATGAGAGTGAGGCTTCCCCTCTGCATGGGGGTATTCGCGATAATGGCACTCTCTAATGCCATCGTCCCCGTCCTCCCCCTGTACGGCGAGGGGACCATCGCCCAGGGTGCGATATTCTCGGCATATTTCCTCGGTGCTTTCCTCTTCGTACTCCCGTCCGGTGTGCTCTCCGACCGGATTGGCGAGTTGCCGGTCATCCGTGCAGGACTCATCCTCACGACCGCCACGGGCCTGATGCTCGCCGTATTCGAATCCGGCATAGCGGTTTTTTCTATCCGCCTTGTTGAAGGATTTGGGGCGGGTCTCTTCGTGCCTGCGGCACTCTCGCTCCTCAACTCGCGTCCGGACCACGAGAAGATGAGCGGTATCTTCATGGCCATGCTCAACGTGGGGCTCGTGGGGGGGCTCCTTGGGACAGGCTGGCTTGTCCGGGTATCAGGGATGCCTGATGCAGGAATTCTTTTGTTCACCGGGATTTCGGCAATTCCACTCGTACTCGGTCTCTTCATGCCGAGACGGGAACTCCTGGACCGGGTTTTGGAGCGGGAAGAGATTGCTGATATCCTCAAGAGGCTTTTCAGGGTGCTCAAGGATTACTTCTGGCTCTGGGTCGCTGCGATCCTCATGATCGGCACGACGGGTGCACTGACAGCCATTTACCCCGAGTTCACCAGTTACTCGCCAGATATCATCGGGATCCATATCGCCGCCATGAATATCTCGACCGCTGTTGCGGTATTCCTTGTATCACGCGTCCATTTCCAGCCAGTACCCGCTATCAGGGGTTCTGCCCTTCTCATGGCGGTCGCGGTCATCGTCACGTATTATACCCCCTGGACACTGATCGTCATCGGAGCACTGGCGGGCGTGATCATGATAGCCCAGCTTGCATTCCTTGCCGAGGCAGAGGCACGGCAGGGCGTGGTAATGGGGCTCTTCAATACCGCAAGTTACGGGGGAATGACCCTCCTCCCCTTCATCGCAGGCATTGTTGCCGAAAAACTGGCTTTCTTTTCCGCCTTCGTGGTCGTTGCGCTCTGTTCTCTCCTGGTTGCGGCGACCATAGGCACCTGCAGGTGCCGCCGTGCATGATCCCGGGATCAAAAGGTGCATGGCGGGTACCCAAAAAAATCCGTGAAGTGTGCTTTTCGGTCAATCGCAGCTGTACCTGCCGTTTCTTTTCGCCAGTCTCCCAAAACCGAGGACTGCGACGTATCCTGCTACCGCACACATGATGATTGTCGCACCTGACGGGATATCCAGTGCATACGAGAGCCATAACCCCCCCATGGTGAAGACCATGCCGATTCCGGTCGAAAGAACCATCATTCGCCCGACATTGTTGCAGAAATTCCTGGAGATTGCGGCAGGCAGTGCCAGCAGGGCGATCACGAGAATTATCCCGACGATCCTGATGAGCATGACCACCGTAACACCGATCAGCACCATCAGGAGAAGCGAAAGCCAGGTAACCGGGAGATTCATGATCTCTGCGTACTCCTCGTCGAATGTGACCGCAAGCAGAGACTTAAAGAGCAGTACCACAATTGCAAGGATGCAAAAGACCGTAACGGTCATCAGGATAAGATCCGTGGTCGGGACGAGCAGGATATTTCCAAAGAGAAAACTGAAGAGATCGGGTGCATACCCGGGGGTTGCCGATATGAAGATGATCCCTGCAGCCATACCGGCAGCCCACATGGCCGCAACGAGCGTATCTATGCTCTCCCGTGCCTTCTGGGAAAGGATTCCCATGAACAGGGAGATCGCGGTCGTAAACGCGAATGCACCGTATATTGGATCGATCCCGAGGAGATACCCGAGGCCCACGCCACCGAATGCTGCATGAGATATGCCTCCGCTGATGGATACCATCCGCTTTACCACGACATACGTCCCCATTATTCCACAGGCAACACTTGCCAGGATCCCCGCGATTATTGCATTCTGGAAGAACCCATAGCCAAGGATTCCGATCAATCCCTTTCGCCTCCTTCATGCTCACGCAGCACGCGGTGAGGTATCCCGTGTGCGATCAGGTCCACCGGGCACTGGTATGCGGAGGTGATCATATCCTCTGTTATCTCGTTGGTGCCGTGTGTAAAGATCTGGTGGTTCAGGCAGGCGACCTTTGTCACGTGTGTCGATATGACTCCGATATCGTGGGTGACCAGCACGATGGTCATCGAGCTTCTCAAATTCTCGAGAATATCATAGAAATGATCCTGGGTGGGAGCGTCCACAAAGACCGTCGGTTCGTCGAGCAGGAGAAGGCGCGGACCGCCGGCGAGGGCTCGTGCGATGATGGCGCTCTGTTGCTCTCCACCAGAAAGGTTGCATAACTGCCTGTCGGCAAGATCACACACACCCATCTTCTCCATCGCATCGGTGGCCATCCGGAGGTCCACGGGACGGTATCTCTTCCTGATACCCGGGATGTGAGCGAGTCTTCCGGACAGCACCATCTCCTTCACGGTTATCGGATAGCGGAAGTCGAATGTCCGAAACTGGGGAACGTATCCGCAGAATTTTCGAGTCTCCCATGGTCTTTTCCCGAGGAGCCGGACACTGCCCGACTGGGGTTCATGTAATCCGAGAATGATCTTGAGAAGGGTGGTCTTTCCGCCACCATTCGGCCCGATGATGGCATAGAAGTCTCCCGGTTCGACACTCAGGCTTACATTGTCAAGTATTTTCTGCCCGTTGCGGCCAAGCGTCACATTTTCTACTTCGATTACCGGTTCGGTCATTCCTGCATGCTCCGTCGTATCTTCTCTGCAACAAGATCCATGTTTGCAAGGTACCCGGGTGCCATAGGGTCGAGCACCTCCACCCGTCCGTCGATCTCCCGTGCGACCATCTCCGCACCCCTGGTGCTGAACTGCGGTTCGGCAAAGATTGTGTGTATCTTCTCTGATCGCGCCACGGCGATAATATCTTCGAGATCCTGTGCTGTCGCCTCCTTTCCACCAGTCTGGATGTATAGCTGGGTGAGGTTGTAATCGCGGGCGAAGTACCCCCATGCAGGATGCATGACGATGAATACGCGTGTATGGACGTCGGAAAAGTCTTTCGCAATCTCATTGTCGAGGGATTCGAGCCGGGCCCTGTACGCATCGCGGTTTGAAGAATAATACTCCTCGCCTGAAGGATCGCGTGATACGAGTGCCTCGCAGATCGTGTCAACCATTATTCCGGCATTCCGGAGCGAGAGCCAGGTGTGGGGGTCCGCTTCCCCCCCTCCAGGATCTCTGATGAATTCGATGCCCTCTGATGTGTCCACCACCAAAAGATCGCCCGAAATACCCCCAAGCCTGGAGACCACCCTGTCCTCGAAGGGAAGGAGGCCTTCCCCGATCCTGAAGTAAAGGTCTGATCTGCTCACATTCACCATCTGGCTCGCCTGCGGCTCGAAAGAATGAGGGTCGGCGTTCCCGGGCAGGAGGACAACCACGTCAACCCGGTCTCCACCAACACTCCTGACCAGTTCCTCCTGGGCTGCGAGGGTGACTGAGACGACGAGACGTGATGTATTCTCCGGTTCACCCGGTTCCATGCAACCCCCGCAGACACAGGAGAAGCAGAGTACTGCTGAGATGATGAAAAGCTGACAGAAGGCACCTGTATCTTTCATGTTCTTTGTCCCTGATTCCTTTCCTGTTTTTGGTGAACTTTTGGTACCGTACCATAGTTACCGGCGGGTCCCCGGCAGTGCTCGTCATGCGTTATTTCGCCGCAGATACCGGTTGTGGGATGGCCCATTGCCCTGCACATCTTGTTGATCGCATACCGCGAAACATAGCTCTCAAACCGTGAGGCTTCCCTGCAGGCCTCGTCCTCCGAGAGCCCGTAGTGCGAGAGTATTAATCCGAGGATGCGATGTCTCCTTAACAGGAATTCGCTGTAACGTGCTCCAAAAGGCGATAACCTGGCACCACGGTATGGTTCATGGACAATGAGGCCCATCCCCTCCAGCTCATGAAGGGTTTTTGTGACCGTGGACGGGTCTATCGAGAAACGGGCGGCTATATCGCTTACTTTAAGGCTTTTGCCCATCTCAGCCATGTATTTTACGTATTCGACCCTCCTTGGCGAGAGTTCGAGCCCGTCGTACCGCTCCATCAAGGCAGTATTCTCTGGAGCAGGAGAAAAAATTTTTGGTTATGTACCAAAAAACCGCCTACTCCTGCCACTGGGTGGAGGTGTTTGAAAAGAACGCTTCCCTGCTGGCATGCCGGGTAAGGAACGGAGTCTGTGACGGCATCCGCGGGACGAGGAGCACGTGCAGTTCGACAATCTCCCCTGGTTCCGGACACCTCGTGATTTCGCCCGAATATGGCATATACCCGTCGGCAACCACGACGAGTGTCCTTCCCGGGCTTCCGGTGACCGGTACGGGTATGATGTATCTTCCATCCCGGATGTGTCCAACGAGTGCTCCGTTCAGGAAGACTGATGCGTTTTCAACAGTGCACAGGATCCGGTAATATCCCCCTTCTCCATCAATCGCAGGCCTGCTCACCTGGATGAGGCCTTCCCTGTCCGTCCTGTCCGTGCAATCCCTGCCGGTTACGACCAGGCTGACCGTGTAGACACCAGGGTCGCGGTAGACATGGACGGGATCCTCCTCTGTCGAGCATGCACCATCCCCAAACGTCCATTCACGCGTCCTGATATCGCCCGTCGAGGTGTCGGTAAATGTGACCGTGAGCGGACATTCCCCGCTTGTCACGTCCACCTGAAAGCCGGCCCTGACCGGTTCGGGCGGTGGCAGGACCCGGATGTAGCCGGCACGCTCTGCCGTGTCGCATACATCGCCATAGCAGACCGTCAGTGACACGGCGTAATTTCCTGCCTGCTCATAGATGTGGACAGGCTCTCTCTCACCGCACCCCTCGGTGCCATCCCCGAAGTTCCACTGGCGCGTAACCTCCGTCTCTGCGGCCGTTCTATCCCGGAATGTTACCGCGAGGGGTGCGGTTCCCGACACCGGGTCTGCAAAGAAGTCGGCTTCAATCATGGGAGGGGCAGGCTCGGGCTCATCCTCTAGGAACGTGACCTCCACCAGGTGATCAGACTCGATCGCGTCCAGATTCAGGGTATCTCCCGAACCCGCAGGATCTCCGTCGATATAGATGTAGCCGACCGAGTAGCCGGGATCGGGTACGAAGGAGAGTTCAATGCTCTCCCCTTCCCTGACAAAAGACTCCACGGCCGGCAGTACAACGCCGCCAGGGCCTGCAATCACCCTGATTGTGTAGACCGGGACCGGCTCAAGGATGACAGTGTCAAGGACGAGAGTCTCTCCCGGACCAAGCGCACATTCACCTCTCCATGCATGGTAACCGACAAGATCCAGGGCGATCTCATACACACCCGGCAAAAGCATGAACGATGACGGGGTAGTCCCATAATATTCCCCATCTACATGGATTCCTGCTCCCGGTGGTGATGATCTGGCAGTGACACTCCCCGGTAGCGGAACGAGGCATGCATCGGTCCCGGTAACAATGGTCCTTGCAGCCTCTTCGACAACCACCTGATCAATCACGA
Source organism: Methanolinea sp. SDB (assembly GCA_001412335.1). GTDB lineage: Archaea > Halobacteriota > Methanomicrobia > Methanomicrobiales > Methanospirillaceae > SD8. The sequence goes on along the minus strand of LKUF01000218.1, from coordinate 4,820 downwards.
GATCCTCGTATCCGTTCCGCGTCAGGACTATCGTATAGAGACCCGGCACAACACGGGGTAGAACCAGCGGTGTCCTCCCGACCGGGTTTCCGTTCAGAATCACCACTGCATCACCCGGGCTGGAATGTATCTCGAGCGAACCGGGTACGGGTAGAGCCACAGTTGTGGTTGGTACGGTCGTCGGGGGTACGGTCGTGGGCGGTATGATGGCAGGCATTGTCGGGGCAGTGGGTACGGTCGTGAGCGGTATCGTTGCAGTTACCAGAGGATCGGAGATATCCGCCACCTGCCAGGGAAGAGTTCCCAGGGGGTCGGACAGCTCCTCTCTTTCGTCCTGCGGGTCCCCCACCTGCACCGTTCCGGGAATAGTGGCGACCTTGACAATCACCCCGCTATCTTCCCTGATCGATATTTCCCTGATGAATATCTCAGAAGAACCAGGGTTTTTCCCTTTAATAGCAATTGTTGCCAGCACGATGTTCCTGTCGCCTTTCCGGACCTTGTTGTTCATGTCTGCGGCCGAGATAGTGAGAACGTTGGACGGACATCTCCCCCTGCTGTTCAGGCTGGCCCAGGGAGGAAACTGTACACCCGCAAACTGGCCGACCGAAGAATCCCTGATCTCTATTGACATATCATAATCTGATAATCCCCCGGGGGCATCAGAAAGGACTATCACCACCTGCGATTCTTCACCCGGAGATGTGACCGTGCAGTCACCGATTGCCACGGTATAGCGCTCTTTTGCATCCGAAACGGCGCCTGCAGGGATGCAGAGTGCCAGGCATGCCAGACAGGCGATCACGATCCCAAAATAAATTCTATGCCTCATGTAATGTTCCCTGTATTCCGCGATCCTGCCAGCCAGCGTGACCTGAATGGCATTATCCCTCTAATTTTCCTTGTTTTTGAATAATATCTTCATGTATTTATAATGTGCTCTCAAAATACGCAAAAATCAGGGATATTTTTCACCACCAGGACTGGTGGAGGTGACCGCGGGCGGCGGGTGTGGCCTCCCGGCCCTGGGAGGTTCGTTTGATGAAGCCGGCTTGGATAAGGTAGGGCTCGTAAACCTCCTCGATGGTCCGGGTATCCTCCCCTATCGATATGGCAATGGTCTTCAATCCCACCGGGCCACCCCCAAAATCATCGACGATGACCTTTAGGATTCTCCGGTCGATCTCGTCCAGGCCGTGCGGGTCGATGCCAAGCATTGAGAGTGCCTTATCTGCAACATCCGAATCGATCTTCCCATCGCTCTTTACCAGTGCAAAGTCAGCCACTCTTCGAAGCAGCCGGTTCGCTATCCGCGGGGTTCCCCTGCTCCGCAGGGCTATCTCCCTGCACCCGTCATGCGTTGTCAAAAGACCCATGATATCCGCACTTCGTTGTACGATCAATGCAAGCTCATCGGGGGAATACATATTCAGGCGATATATCATCCCGAACCGGTCACGAAACGGTGAACCCAGCAGTCCGACCCTTGTTGTGGCGCCGACCAGGGTGAAATGCTCAATATCGAGTTGTATCGACCGGGCGCCCGGCCCTTCGCCTATCATGACATCGATGAAAAAGTCCTCCATTGCGGGATAGAGCACCTCCTCGATCACCGTATTGAGCCGGTGGATCTCATCGATAAAGAGGATGTCCCCCTCCTTCAGGAGCGTCAATATGGCTGCCAGGTCGCCCGCTTTCTCAAGGACCGGTCCGCTGGTTGTACGGATCTCCGAGCCCATCTCCCGTGCAATGATATGTGACAGGGTCGTCTTTCCAAGGCCTGGAGGACCGGAGAAGAGAATGTGGTCCAGTGGACGCCCCCGCTTTTTTGCCGCATCGATGGCGATGCCGAGGCTCTCCTTGAGAGAGTCCTGGCCGATGAACTCTTCAAACCTCCCGGGACGTATGACACCCTCGTCGAGATCTCCATTGGCATGTTCCCCAGACAGGATACGTCCTTTCATGGTGTCATTCACAATTCTTTCAACCGGACCAGTGCCGACTTGATCGTCTCCTGCAGGCTCGGCGATTCCTCCAGGCGCATGACGCTGTCGACCGCTTCCCGGGATTCCTTCTGACCGAATCCGAGGGCCAGGAGGGCGAGCACCGCATCATCCCTTATCGGATCGGGACTCCCAGTCTCAAGCCGGTACAGCACCGCCTTCTTCTCCATCTTGTCCCTTAATTCGACGATCAGCCTTTTTGCGTTCTTGCTTCCGATGCCCGATATCTGTGTCAGTATCTTTTCGTCCTCGCCGATTATCGCTGCTGCAAAATCAGGAATGGTGATCTGGGAGAGGATGTTCTGGGCAAGGGACGGCCCGACGCGGTTCACGCTGATCAGCATCAAAAACATCTCGAGAGCGTCTGATCTCAGGAATCCATGAAGGGAGATCCCGTCTTCCCGGACAGACATGTGAGTGTGCACCCGTACCGTGCCTTCTCCTGGTTTCAGATCCCGCAGGTCGGGGGCAGTCATGTTCACGAGGTACCCCACGCCACCCACGTCGATCACTGCTGATGACTCCCCCACGCTGGCGACAGTTCCGCACAGATGGGATATCATGAGATCCCTTCCATGTGCATGTGACAGAGCGCAACAGAGAGGGCATCTGCCGCGTCATCTGGTCGTGGAATCTCGTCGAGGGAGAGCAGGCGGCGGATCATCTCCTGCATCTGCCGCTTGTCTGCCTTCCCAGAACCCGTAACAGCCTGTTTCACCTGGTTTGGAGTATACTCGACAACAGGGATCCGGCGCTGCCGGGCAGCAAGCATGATCACGCCCCTCACCTCAGCCACGTTCAGGGCCGATGTGACATTCCGGGCAAAGAAGAGCTTCTCGAGAGCCATGCAGTCAGGGTGGTATTGATCCAGGACCTGGCAGATCGCCGCATATATCTCCTCAAGGCGCTCGGGAATGTCCTTGTCCTTTCCCGAGGTGAATATGCAGCTGTAACAGAGGGGGCTTATTCTCCGGTTCTTCTCTTCCAGTACCCCGTACCCGATAATTGCGATTCCCGGATCAATACCGATAGTGATCATGATCTGATAAAAAACCCAAATTCCAGTATTTATTGGATTTTTTGGTGCACAACGCTTAATATTTTTCCCTTTCCCGGGGAGTTTGGGTATTGTACCCGGTACGGGAAAGACCGCAGACGGTAGTTTTCACAGAGACTGTCCAGCCAATATCATCTCACGATGATATATCAAGCAGGCAATACAGGCACCAAATAGAAAACTGTTTTAGCATCAAAGGGTCTATTCTACTTTTGTTGTGAACAGACATGGGATCGAATGAAGACATCATGCACGAATTCGTGCGAAGAGAACTAAAGCGGCTTTACCCCACTGTCGACGGCTGGCAGATAAAGCCTGTATCACGGGCCGAAGGAGAGGAACAGGCCTTCATTGTCACACGGAGAATTCTCGGCAGATCGGAAGGCGCAAACGTTGTAGTCTCATTTGAGCAGAAGGTAGACCCGGGCATTGTCGATCAGCTGAAATCAGGCAAAATAAGCGGCGTGTCGAATCCCGGACGGGTCCTCGTCGTGCCCAGGGGTGCCGATACATCAGAGATCGCAGAAGATGTACGGACTCTGGAGATGCAGAGCTTCGGTTTTGATGGTGATGAACTGGTCTGGCTGAAAAGGCGGGCCCAGGTGAGTGAAAAGACGCTGGCAAAGGAATCTGCCTGAAAGACTCAGGATTCTTTTTGTCCTTTCTTTATTCTTTTTTCAAGATTCTTCCCATGGGAGCCCAACCAGTAGAGCTTTTGGCAATTCGGGCACCAGAAGAATGTTAACCCGTCCCTTTTACCTGGTGCGTATCCGGTATGTTCGATCTCCTCTCCCGTTGCCCGGCGCAGGTTCATGTTGCAGATCGAACAGCGGGTGAGACGCAGTTCAGGTTCGATAAGCCCTTCCCGGGCCAGCTGACGGACCTGGGCAATGACGTCCTCATCCAGAATGAGGACCGCCTGTTCCTTTCCCCTGGAGGCAAGTTCCCGGTCCTTTGTCAACAGCAGCCGATCTTCCCGGAATGCCCTCTTCAGCAGGACTGTGTCTTCCTTTTTGTCTCCCTCGGAGTAGGCGTTCGCACTCTCGGCATCATATCCCATGAAACGCAGGTACCGGCTGAGAGGGCCGAGCATCCGGTCAACAAGGAACCGCCTCTCTTCAGCATCAGACATGCTCGGTAACCGCGATTCTTTCCCCGCATTTCTCGCAACGCCCGGACGACATGTTTCGCATGATGCTCGAAAACCCGGATCTCTCGATCAAGAGTGCCCCGCATGACGGACAGTACGTGTTCTCGCATGGACTTGCATACACGTTTCCCAGGTACGGGTAATGCAGACCGAGCTCCCTCGCACGCCGGTATATGCTCTCGAGTACGGCGATATCGGTTGCCTTCCGGTCCCTCATCTGGTAATCGGGATGGAAACGGGTGAAATGGACAGGGACATCAGGTCCAAGGTTGTCCAGGATCCACCTGATGAGCGATGTTGTCTCGTCAGGAGAGTCGTTGAGCCCGGGAATGACAAGATTGACCACCTCAACGTGCATACCAAGCTCCTGTGCGACAATCGTGGAGTCCAGTACAGGCTGGAGCCGGGCGCCGCAGACCTTCCGGTAGAAGTCGTCCGTGAATGCCTTTATATCGACACGGTATGCATCCAGGACCGGTGAAAGCTCGCGCAGTGCTTCTTCGGTTATGTAGCCGTTGGTCACATAAACCGTCCCAAGCCCGCGTTCGTGAGCGATCTTTGCCATATCAAGCGTGTATTCGTGCCAGATCGTGGGCTCGTTATAGGTCCA
>LKUF01000217.1 GCA_001412335.1 Methanolinea sp. SDB | reverse complement strand
ACACGTGTAGCACGGCTGATAAAGACAAGAACTGTTGAAAAGATCACTATCCCCAGGCAGAATGCCACCACAGAGAAGATTACGGTGAAGACCCCTGGGAATTTCGCTGCTATCCACAATGAAAGCGATGTGACCAGGATAAACAGTGGAATGACCAGGAGAAGCCTCTTGAATGATTCTATTCCGATGAAATAATAGAAGATCGGTTTATCGCGTGGTTCTGCAAAAGAGGCCCACAATACGGCGAATGACCCCAGGTAGGTGATCAGAAGCGAAGAAGATACGCATATCTCCTGGAGATTGAATGTCGACCCGAATAACATCATGGTCGCAGAAGAATTCCCGGATTCCGGAAATAAGACGGCAAGGAATGCAGAGAGAGCAGAAAAGATGGATATGATCAGGAGCAGGAACCAGTTGGCCCGCAAAAAGGTCCCGAGTTGGAACTCGGTCTCCTCGATCTCGATAACAGGAACCGGTGACATCGATTGGCGAAGAATAGCCCCTATACACTGATATAATTTTCTAAAATTCCTCTATTGGATCGCAACCGGCTTCTCTTATCAGCCGGAGACCATTCAGATGACCGCATCGGAAGATGGGCGGGGCTATAGGTTTTAATAGGAAAGACCCGATAAACCATGCAATACGGATCAACTTCAACTGGGCTTTTTGGGAGATTCTGATGGTATCAATACTTGTGGTCGATGATGAGATGCAGTTTCTCGAACTGACACGCATGTTTCTTGAAAAGGGACGGGGTATATCTGTATACACCGCAACTTCCGGAGACATGGCACTGGAGATGCTGAAAGAGAGACGGTACGATGCGATAATCTCTGATTATGCAATGCCCGGGATGAACGGCATCGAATTCATGAAACGTGTCAGGGCTATGGGCGATGATACGCCGTTTGTTATCTTCACCGGCAGGGGAAGGGAGGACGTGGTTATCGATGCCCTGAATTTCGGAGCCGACCTCTATGTTGAGAAGGGAGCAGATCCCGGTTCACAGTTCTCCGAGATCCTTTCCCGAATAAAGCAGCTCGTTACGAACCGCACATTCTCACACGATGAAAAGATCCAGTGTGAACGCTGCTTCACTCTCCTCAAGAACTATCCCGGCATGGCATATTGCAGGCCCATTGAACCGGGAGACTGGATGCTGTATGCAAGTGAAGGCACCTCCGACCTGACCGGCCATTCACCCTCCGCCCTGGTCACCGGGGGCAATGTCAGGTACAGGGATATTATCCACCCGGCCGATCGGACACGGGTCGAGAGAGAGAGGGGGGAGCAATCAGGGAGAGAAGGCCGTTTCAGGCTGGAATACCGGATCATCACGGCAGCAGGAGTGGAGAAAGCGGTCGTTGAGGAGGGGAGGGCCGTCCGCGGGGAAGACGGGATACCGACTATGATATGCGGATTTATCAGGGCAGCATAGAATCCGCTGACCTCCTGCAGGTATGCCCTTGGCATCAGGCATCCTGGGAAGGAAAGACAATAGCGATTGGAAAGGAGATGAGGATTACTGGCATTCACTCTTGTTTTTTATCCTGAAGTTCCCAAAAGGAACCCTGATCTCGAAACGTGCCCCTTTACCTGGTGTTCCGGTCTCCTTGATTGTCATTCCGGTTATATTCAGTATCTCGCGTGACAGAAAGAGCCCAAAGCCGGTATTTTGCCCATATCCCCGTTTGAATATCTCTTCCTTCTCCTTCCCGGGGATGCCCACGCCATTGTCCTCGTATATGATCTTCGTGCCGCTCTCGTCCGGAATCGATGTGAGCCAGATCGTGGTGACATGTTCACCATGCCTGATCGAATTATCGATGAGATTGCTGATCACATGCTCAAGCAGGGGATCTGCATATATCTCGAGATTGTCAATATCGGCCACAAACTTCACGGAGCCTGTGTCGATAGAGGCTTCGGCACGCCGGGTGACCGATTCAAGCGACTGCCACTGGGGGGAGTAAATCCCGATATCCTGGTATGTACGGGTGAATTCGATCTGTTTTTTTATTGTCTGGGTAAGCATCTCGACCTTGTCGAAGATCTCCTTTTGTGATTCATCCTTTGGGTCTTCCTTGAGAAGCTCGATGTAGAGAAGAAGCGCCGTGAGTGTATTTAAGATATCATGCCGCGTGATGCTGTTTAAGAGCGTGAGTTTTGCATTCACCCGCCTTAAGGAATCCTCTGCCATCTTCCGGTCGTTTACATCATGAGCAGAACCAAGTACCAGGCATTTATTCCCGATAGTCACCGGGTAATGTCTCATCTCAACGACCACCCCCCTCCCGTCATTCCGGATCAAGACAAGCTCCTCCGGGCCGGTTGGAACTCCTTCAATGTGGCGTGCCAGCAGGGATATTCCCCTTGGGATATGTTCTGGTGTAAGGATCCCTGACTTGAACAGGTTCTTCTCCAGTATCTCGTCCCTGCGGTATCCGAGCAACTCCTCTGCTGCCCGGTTGCAGTCGATAAAGTTACCCGACAGGTCACTCAAGAAATAGGCGTCGGGCGCATAGTCAAAGAGAATTTGTAATCGCTCTTCAGACGACCGGTGTTCTTCCTCTGCCTTTCGTCTCTCGGTAATGTCTTCCCCTATGCAGGAGAGGCCAGTCACATGCCCAAGAGGGTCCCGCAGAGGCGTGTTGTTCAGGACGACCTGCCTGAGTTGTCCCTCACGGGTAAGAAGCGGGCACGGAAAATTCTCCCCACTGGCTTCGTCCTGAAAAGCTTTTGAAAAGAGGTTCTTAATGGCATCCTTCTCCCCTCTGGGAACAAATACGTCAAACCAGTCCGCCCCGATCACCTCATCCCTGTTCCACCCAAACATTTCGAGAAAGTAGTCATTGCAGAATGTGATGCGTCCTTCCCTGTCGATCTGGAATGCAATCAACTTCAGGCGTTCGAGTGCCTCCCGGAAGCGCCTCTCACTCTCGGCCAGCTCTCTTCCGAACCTGTGCCTTCTTACAGCCTCCCTGATCATGTAGACCAGTTCGAGGAAGTTCATCCGTGGATCACCGCTCTTCTGGAGGTAAAAATCCGCTCCATTATTTAGGGCCGCGATGACCACCTCTTCCCTGCCTTTGCCGGTGAATATGATGACAGGAGTCTCGTCCTTCCTGGCCTTCATCTCGCGGAGAAACTCTAGCCCGTCCATTCCCGGCATCTCGTAGTCAAGGACGACGGCATCATACCCCCTTGAAAGCAGCATATTGTGTCCTTCGGATGTGGAATTCGTCGTGAAAAGTTCGAGGTCTTCTTCCCTGCCGAGAACACGCCGTGCAAGATCAAGAAGATCTTCATCGTCATCTACTAGCAGAACAGAGATCATGGGGCATTCAATCCTGGATAAAAACAAGATATCACTTGCTTTTCAACTCTGATAAGCATATCGCACCATGAAAGCCCCCTGAATCTATAATTGCCTCCATTTGAGGGGGCTTTCATGGTGTACATACCCGGGCATTGACCCGTGTATCAAATCCGCTCATGGGCCCTCCCGTGACCACCCCAGACTTTCCTGGAGGAGCGTTGTGGCATCTTCAGGCCTCTTGCCTCTCCCACGTGGCTGGATGACGAGGGTGACGGCGTCGGCGAGGCGGACAGGCGCAGCCGCTTCACTGCAAATCAGGTAGTCCTGGTCGAAGCGACGGAGGGCTCGGGCAAAACGGTCAAGAATCTGCTGCCTGTTTCTGAGCTGACTCTTTTCCAGGCCCATCATCTGTTCAAAGACTGAGAGATCGATTAAGGTGCTGGTCATCCAGTCGATTTCACAGGTATAGCCAAACATCCAGACGATCTTTGAACTTTTGATCGTGTTCATAAATTCTTCCACATTTGACCCGACCGTGCATGATCCAAGAACTACACCCTCGATATTCGAATAATTGGCGGCATTTTTCAATTCCCGCAGGAGTGTCGAGAGTTGCATGCCTCGCTTCGAAGCCAGGCCAGCAAACATCCGCTGGTACCCGTGCGCCGCCACGTAGAGGAACAACCGGCCCTCGCGCGTGTGGGTGAGATCGTCGCGCAGGGCCCGGATAAACCCGTTCTTCTCGTAAAAATTGGAATAGTATATGTTGAAATCACCGCGATAATTTTCCATCCCTTCAAAAAAAGGAAGTACGGAAGGCCTCTTAGGTTTCTGCTCGGGCGTCCACCACGGACCTTCCAGGATGAGAAGAGCCGCAGCCGATGATCCTGTCACCACATATCACCTATCATCCCTGGTCTCCATCTCAATAGCTGATAAAACCAGGGGATCTCATTCCGTATCACCCGTGATTATACTCATGTATCTTTGCAATATTCCGGATACCGTACTGGAGGCGGGATATGTCCTTCAAGGATAAGACATAGAGGCGGTTCTGTATCAGTGCCGTGAGTTCCTGCTTTTTCTTCTGGATGACCGGGGAAAGCCAGGCCGATCCTTCCTGTTCCCCCATCTCGTTCACCACGTCGGCGGGGCGTTCGGACATGAGTGACGGGAGGTCTTCGGGCGTGATGTAATATTCCACCCCGGCAATCTCCAGTGCAAGTCCTCGGCCGCATCTCCGGGCCGTTCCAGCCCTTGTGTATGATCCAGACACTTTCTGCCTCATGATGTCACCATGATAGTATTGGAAAACGTGACATGTATACCTGTCGTCAGACAACAAATTTACGTTATTTTGCAAAAATAACTGATATATGGCGTTTTAAAAATCTCCTGTTCCGGCCTCCTTCTCCCCCTGCAACAGAGGTTACAAACTCATTTTCCATTTGCCCGGAGGTGGCGAGGTATCAGGGTGGCGTGATATTCCTCTGACACCCGCCCCGTCTGTCGGCGCAACACCCATTCTGTCTTCCCGGTACCTGAAATTATCAATAATTTGCAGGAATTTTACAAAAAGTTTATAAGGTGTCGTGGACAACTAAAAAATTGAAACCATCATGGTCCAGTTAGCGGTATAAGCATATTACATGCTGATACTCTAATTGATGGATGTCTGATACTCTCATGCATCAAGTTGCATACCCTTTCTTGGATCATGCTGGTCCCTTTTCAAAACAACGTCTTGCATAGATCCATTCCCGGCGCGTACACATTCACCCTGATTGGTGACCAGGTTCCATGCCTACCCGATGACCAGGTACGCGAGGATCGAGAGGATGAATGCCAGCAGGAGTATTGCAAGGGAGAGAACGGGCATAAAGACGATAACGGTATTTAGGGTACTTGCGAGCTGGGTGATCCGGTTGGAGCCGAATACCACCACCCTCTCGACCCAGGGGGTGGCACCTGCGACCTCTGCGGGCGCAAGATCCTGGAGGGCCTCCTGAATTCCTTTCCCGACAAAGGGCATGAACTCCTCGGGAGGGACCCGCATCCCCACAGGGTTCTTTCCGCTCACCGTGTTTACCACATGCGAATCCGTCGTCATCACTTCGGCCTCGTCAACAAAACTGAGTGCATAATCGCGTAACTTCTCCCTGACACCTGCCTGGATGTTGTTCCCGTCAAAGAGAATGTATGCCGTGGTCTGGTCCCCTGCTTTAATCACCATGACGCGGAGCCCCTGGTCACCGAAACCCTGTTCACGTGAATATGGCAGCATCTGGTGTGAATGTCCCATGAAGAGAGGGTGCCTGGACATCCCGGGGGCTGTGTCGATTGCATATTCACTTGCTTTCAGGTACTCCATGGCTTCGGCCGTCGCCGGCTGGATATTTGAGATGTCGCCGGTAAGGCAGTTATGGGCATCCACAAAGGCAATATTCGGAAAAGCGCGGTGGCCTTCCGACATGATGGTCATGCCCACGTTGAAGTCCAGGTCTTCGGTCCGCTGCGGGGACCTGGTGGTGACCAGGAGGAGCGTATCTCCGATGACCTGGAAGAGGAGCGACACGGATCCGTGCTGGTGCCGTTCCGACCTTGTGGCATAGTCAAGGTATGCAAGGTCATGGGATTTCGCTTTCAGGGCTGACACGATCTTCTCTATCTCATCGCCGGATACGAGATTGAAATCGTGCGTCGCTGCACCATGCGGGACCATCACCATCTCGTCGAATGCCGACTGGAGGTATTTCGGAAGATTTCCACCACCAATCTCTCCAAGCGGCCCGGGATGGACATTTGGCACCGTGAATATGTGGCCCCGTTTCCCGGGCCGCCTGAAGAAGAGCGTGACCTGGGGGAGAAAGACCTCCTCACCGATCTCGCGGAAGAAGTCCTCCATCCTCCTTGAGCCGTCTGTCAGGTGTGCGATGAACGAGTTGAGAAAGTCAAGGCCGCGTACATTGAATGCACGATAGAGGGGCTGTTCTATCGCCCAGATAAGAAGGATGAACCCCAGGAGGAAGACCAGCTGGAGGACCAGCGCAAGGAGGAGAAAGATGGACTCGAAGATGAGAGATCCAAGCGCCATCCCGGTCAGGCTCTGCAGAGAGGCCGGAACGATCATGCGGGATGGACGGTAGTCCGCAATGGCTACGAGTACGAGGAGACGGATGCCCAGGATAAAACCAAGCGCTATGGAATAATAGAGGGCGGCGAGTCCCCTGGAGAGAACCATGCCTGACAGGGTGATGATAACTCCAAGGACCATGCAGGTCAATGCGAGTAGCGCAGAGCGGTTCCATGTCATCGACCGACCCATGAGCCCGATACAGGGTTTGGTTAAGACGAAGGAGGTGATGGCAGGGATGGTGAATGCCAGGGTGCCGAGGAATGCCATACCCTCCCCCAGCCTGAATGCCGCCCCATCTATGATCAGTCCGAGGATAATGACGGTTGCCATAGACCTGGGCCATGACGGGGCATTGAAGAGATATTTCGAGAGGTTCTCGATCCTGACATCACTGCTCGTGAAGGCCATGGTTTACCTTGCCTGAAGCTGATAAAATTCGCCGAAATATAGGGTATAACGGGCCCTGATATCATCCCATGACGGGAGATTGGTCTGGCAGCCAATCGACTCAACGGTGAAAGATGCCGATACCGTGCCGATCCGGCAGCACTCCAGTGGCGGATATCCAAGCCAGTACGCCGAAAGAAAGCCCGCACGGTATGCGTCGCCGGCACCCGTCGGGTCCTTCAATATTACGGGAACAGGCGGGATATGTGTCTCCTCCCCGTCCCGGTACAGCATGCTCCCCTTCTCGCTCATGGTGAATACGGCCATGGGGACCATCGCGACAAGTTCCTCGCGACCCAGTTCCATCTTCCGGCACATCCCCTCAACTTCATGCTGGTTGGCGAACAGGAGAGAGATGCGGGGAATTATCGAGTAGAGGTGGTCAGCGGTGTACCGGTGGAGATCCTGGCCGGGATCAAACGACGAAAACGTTGCCTTTCCGGCAACCTGCACGTTGAAATCCGGATCTGCAGTGGCCATGTGGACAAAATCGTAACTTTTGGCCTCGCTCCTGGCAAAGACTGCCGCCGCCCCCCATTCGAAGAAGGTGATCTGGTCACCCTGATCATCGGTGAACATGAATGCAGTCGATGTGTGCGCATCATCGACAACAAAGAAATCCTGGCAGATTGCCAGTTCCTTCATCCAGAGATCGTACTCGCTGCCGGAAAAGTCCCCTCCTACCGCACTCACCAGCGTGCACGGGACGTCAAGCCGGGCAATACCGGCAGCGATGTTGGCAGCGCCTCCGCCGAAATAGATCTTCCTGTCGGTTATGGAGGTCGATCCGTTCACCGGGGGAAATGCCGGTACCCGCGAGATGTGATCGATTGCCGTATGTCCGACGACATGGATCATAGGGCCGTGACTTCCTTGACCTGGAGCGGGACATCACGCAACGCCTTCCCGATAACGGAACGTGCGATCCGCGCCGCATGTTCAGGCGACTCTGCCCGGAACACCTTCATCTCCAGGAGGAGCCCGACGAGCGCCGTATGTGCGACAATGATGGCGCTGTTCAACTCTCCTTCACAGAAGGGGCAGGCAAGCATTCCCGCTTCGACTTCAACATACTTTGCAGCGGGATTCAGGCGCTTCCCTGCCTCGCTGATCGCGATGCCGATCGCATCGTCAAGGGTCTTCACATCCTTGACGACCCAGGCCGATTCCAGGATCACTACATAATCAGGCACGAAATCGTCTCCTTTTTACCAGAATTCTTCATGAACATGTTCACTTGCGGCCATCCGCGGGGTGAGGCTGCCGGGCGGGCTGCCTCTTCCGACGCAGAGGATTGCCATCGGACGGATATGCCCGGGGAGGTTGAGGATATCCCGTACCACGTCCTCGTCAAAAGCCCCGACCCAGCATGAATGCAGCCGGAGAGCGTGGGCGGCAAGCATCATGAAGCTGCAGGCAATCGTCGTGTCCTGGACAGCATACAGGATTCCGCGCTCGCCATACCTTGACATGGACCGTACATAGTTTGCACAGGCCACGAATAGGCAGCTGGCTGTCGCGACATGTGGCTGATCGAAGGCGGCTTCCGAAAGGGCCTCCTTCTGTTCCCTGCTCCTCACGACGACCACGTCCCATGCCTCGAGGTTTCCCGCGCTCGGGGCGGTAACGGCACAGTTCAGTATGTACTCCTCTTCCCTGGGCGAGAGATCGATCTCGCCATATTCACGTACCGAGCATCTGGATGAGAGGAATTCCAGGAATTCAGAGGAGACCATGTTCACTTAATACCTGCCATGCTCCCTGCGCCGCGGTGGTGGCAGAACTTATCGATTCTGATAATTTCAGCCTTGCGGGTCCGTACTGTTCACTCTCGGTGAGACTGATTGCCTCAGAGAGAAGATCGATGGATCTGCGGAATTCGCTCCTCTGGGTATCCTTGTACGCAAACTCGATCTCTGACCTGATGGAATCCATCAGCATGAGAAGCATCCGCTTCCCGCCTGCCTTCTCCTTATCAGGAAAATCAGCGATAGCCGTCGAAAGATTTGAACAGATGATAAGCTCGCTCTTGGCCCTCTCGGCAAACTGGTAACTCTTCACAGCCGTCTTTAGATCCATACTCTCACTATAATCTCCCTGTTACAAGATATTACCGACTATCCCACACATTACGAAAAAAAGAGTTCCCGGATCGGGGAGAGAACTGCAGTCTTACCGGCTGGATTTCTGCTTGGCACCAAGCACCGATACCTTGGACCTTCGCATGGACTTGCGGACCATGGGGTTTGCAGTCGGGCCGGAATCCCCTCTTCCGCGTCCTCCACGACCGCCTCTGCGGCCACGGCCTCCCCGTCTGCCGCCTTCATCGTTCATCTGGTCAAGAACCTTGACTGATGCCCCGGCCTTGAACCGCTGGTTCGGACCTGGTCGTTTCAGTTCTCCTTCACGTTTCGGGACCAGCCGAATCTGGCCTTTCACACCTTTTACCTGCACCCAATGGGTTGTTCCTGTCTTTCCCATATTTCAAACTCCTTAATTATTAAGACCGCCATTCACATAAAACTTCGTGCCCTGGCCGAAGAAAAAGATTTTCGGAGATCTCAATCCGGCCTGCAGGCTTTCGCGATCTCCTTTCTCAGCAGCTCGCTCACGAGCTTGCCGTCGACAGAACCCCTCACCTCGGCCATCACGACACCCATGAGGGGTCCAAGAGCGGCCATCCCTTTCTCTGCAACAAACAAAGACCTCTCTTTGACGATTCCCTGGATGAGGGCCTCCAGGTCACCGGTGCTTATGGCCGGAGCACACTGTGCGATGGCGTCCTCGAGCGGTGTCCCACCCGCCACGCTGCCGAGAATACCCGGCACCGCCTCCTTGGCAGCCCTTCCCTCCTCGACCGACTTCATGACGGCAATCACCGCTTCGTCTCCGATGGCCTCGACAGGTACACCGTCTCGGGAGAGTTCTTTCATCGTGGAGAGGAGGGTACGTGATGCAAGACCGGGTGAGATCCCTTCCGAGATGGCCCGGTCAAAGAGCTGCAGGTGCTCGGAGTAGGCGATCTGGCGTGCTACTCCCGCATCAAGACCCAGTTCTTCCGAGTACCGTTTCGCCCGTTCCGTGAGTAATTCGGGAACCTCGATGAACTCCCAGGTATCGCTGCCTATTGAAACCGGGAGCACGTCCGTCTCGGGGTACATGCGGGCGGCACCGGGAAGCGGCCTCATGTAGGCCGTGCTTCCCCCCTCAAGCATCCTTCTCGTCTCTTCCGGCACTCCCTCAAGTGCCATCCTGGCACGCTCCATCACCTGTGACGCTGCACAGGCCGCCTTCTCAATCGAGGAGGCAACAAGAACTACGCAGTCGTCATGCCCGGCCTTCGTGAACTTGCGAAGCTCCTCCACTTCGTCTCCGGTCACACCATAGGCAGGCAGTTCGTCGGTGTGGAAGATCCCGCCCACGCCACATTTCTTTGCGTAATCTGAGAATTCACTCCCTAGCCTCCTTCCAGGCTGGATCTCGCGTCCCACGAGACCTGCGAATCCCGGAAGAACCACGGCGAGTATGCATGCGGCCTTCTTCAGGATCGAAGATTTGGTCTCTTTGAAGAGAGCGGTCACGTCGACCGGCTCTTCCAGGAGTCCCGCATTCCGCTCCCTGAGGGTTTCCCTGATTTCAAGGAGGGCGACCTGTCGTGTCGCTTCCCTCCGGACGACCTCGGCAATGAGGTCGAGTTCCTGGACACCTTTTATCTCGACCCGGGCACCTTCGCGTATGGAGATATTGATATCCTGGCGGATGGTCCCAAGCCCTCGTTTTACCCTGCCCGTCGACCGGAGAACCATGCCGAGATACCCCGCCACCCGGGCGACCTCCTCGGGCGTATGCATGCAGGGAGAAGTGGTAATCTCAACGAGGGGTATCCCGAGACGATCGAGGGAGAATATGTTGTCCTGTACACGCTGGGCAGCCTCCTCCTCAAGACAGATCGTCTCAATTGTCCCGCCTCCGGGAATATCTCCCCGTAGCGCGACAAGGGCGGTCCGCTGGAAACCGCTTGTATTCGAACCGTCGATCACCAGTTTCCGCATCGTGTGGACCTGTTCAACAGGCGTCATCCCGAACATGCGGGCGATGGTGAGGCAGATCTCCAGCGCTTCGGGGTTGAGAGGCGAAGGCGGCTCCTCGTCGTTCTCCACCAGGCAGGTCGTATCATAGGCATAGTAGGTGAACCGGCGGAGATGTTTCATCTCCTCCTTTGCCGCCCGGTCGATCTCGCCCATCTCGCTCTCTGTCGCCCGCAGGTACCGGTAGAATTCTCCCGTTCTCTCCTCGAATTTCCGGAGAGTCGTGGGGCATCCGCAGAAGAGTTTTTCGCGCGTATTCAGCTGCTGGTGGATCTCGATCCCGGCTTTTAAGCCAAGGGCCTCATAGTTCATGAAGCGACCTCCTGTTGATCTCCCCTGCGAGGTTCATCTCCATCATTGCAGTCGCCCTCTCCCTGTCGGGGACGTTTCCGAGGACCCACATCAATTTGACCAGCGCGACTTCGGGGAGCATATCGCCGCCCTCAACCACTCCTGCCCGGAGCAGGTCCCTTCCCGTATCGTAGACCCGGTCGCATACCCGTCCATGGAGGCATTGCGATGTCATCACCACGACACAGCCTTCATCGATGAGCGACCCAATTCCCTCGATAAGCCCGGTATTTACATGGCCGAGGCCCGTACCGGCTATGGCAAGTCCGCGGTACCCCCGGTAGCACTCGAGGATGCCGGCATCCATCCCGGGATGGAAATAGACGAGGCCGCACTTTTCCTCGAGCGAATCGCTCAGCTGCGGTTCTTTTTCTCCTCTCGTGACCGCGTGATCCGAGAGTTTCACGTCGAGTGACGGATACTCCACGTAGCCGAGCGGCGGAATCCCGATACTCTGGAACGCGTCCCTGCGGGACGTATGCATCTTTCTCACCCTGGTCCCCCGGTGAACAGCGCACCGGTCGTCACTGGTAGAATCATGCATAACGACTGCCACTTCGCCAAGTGGGCTTGTGGCGGCGCTCGCGCTGCAGAGGGCGTTCATCACGTTATCGCTGCTTGGCCGGTCTGCGGATCGCTGTGACCCGACAAATATGACAGGGACCGGGCTCTCGACCATGAAGCTCACCGCTGCCGCGCTGTAGGCCATGGTATCGGTCCCGTGGGTTATGATAACCCCCGTGGCTCCTGCACGAATCTCATTGTACACTGCCCGGGCGAGCTCCTGCCATATCCCGGGAGTCATATTCTCAGATAGTATCGTGTAGAGCTTGGTCGTCCGGTACCGGCCAATGGTGGAGAGCCCGGGGATCGCCCGCAGGATGTCTGCGGCATCGAACTGGCTGGTCACGGCCCCTGTGCGGTAATCAATCCTGCTTGCAATCGTCCCCCCTGTCGAGAGGATCGAGAGGAGCGGAAGGGACTCGTCCTGGGATATGACCACCTCCGGCGGAACTGCGGGAGACCACCTCTCGAGGATGTCGCATTCAGAATGGGATACCCCGATGTTGTACCCGCTATCGAGCTTGATCACAGCTTTTCCGTCTCTTTCTGTGATATAGGTGCCTTCCTGCGGTACGCCGCCATACCGGCAGATGACACGATCCCCCGAAGAGAATTCTGTCATTCGCCGGCCATCCTCCTCGCATCCCGTATGAGAGCCAAAAATGCTTCGGAATACGCTTCGTTTATCCTTTCCAGGTCTTCCCGTTCCTTCTCAAGCATCATCTGCTGCTCCTTGATGGCGCTCTTCACGGCGACGGGGGATGGCCCCCCGGTTGCTTTCCGCGATGCAATTGCCGTCTCTACATCAAGCGCCTCTTTGACCTCCGCCACGGTGAGCCCGCGGGTCGAGAGGGCCTCCCCGGTAATCTCGACAGACGCCGAGTCGAGCGTGGAGAGATCGAGTCCGCCTTTCTGCACCGCCCGCCCTACAATGGAATGCGCCGTCCTGAAGGGGAGGTTGAGCCGTCGTACAAGCATGTCTGCAAGATCCGTTGTGGTCGAGTAACCTCTCCCGGCTTCCTCTCGCATCCTTTCGGCGTTGAATGTTGCCGTTGCAAGCATTTCGGCAAGAAGCCCGGAACTGTGCTTGGTATCCCTGACTCCTCTCCACAGGCTTACCGAGAGTTCCTGCAGGTCACGGTTGTAGCTCATGGGAAGCGCTTTTAGTGTCGCCGATGCAGCGACGAACGCTCCCAGCACCGACGCCGCCTTCGCCCTCATGATCTCTGCCGTGTCGGGATTCTTCTTCTGGGGCATTATCGAACTCGTGGAGCAGAATGCGTCATCGAGTGAGACGAACCGGATAAACGGGGAACTCCAGAGGATCATCTCCTCGGAAAGACGGCTTGTGTGGGTCATAAGGAGAGAGAGATTCGCAAGGGTCTCAAGTACAAAATCACGGGACGATACGGCATCCATGGTGTTGACGACGAGCCCGTCGAATCCCAGCAGTCCTGCCGTGTATTCCCGGCTGATGGGATACCCGGTGGATGCGAAAGCCGCCGCCCCGAGCGGACACCTGTTTACCCGCCCGAGCGCCTGGGAGAGCCTCTGGAAATCACGCGCAAAAGCCGATTCATGGGCCAGGAGATGGTGAGCCAGCGTGGTTGGCTGGGCATGCTGGAAATGGGTGAAGCCCGGCATGATCGTTGTCTCGTGTTCGGCGGCAAGTCCAAGAAGTACCTGGCGAATCCTGACCAGGATTGCCATCTGCTTCGTGATATCCTCACGGAGCCGCATCCTGATACATGTCGCCACCTCGTCGTTTCGTGAACGGCCGATATGGAGCCTGCCCCCGGCTTCCTCACCGGCGATCCCGATGAGTATCGATTCGATTCCTGCATGGATGTCCTCGAATCCCTCATCAAACGCAGCTTCCGGAATGCCCTCGTCATAAAATTCAAGCAGGGCACGAAGAAGCGTTCCTGCAGTCTCCCTGCCGATTATCTGCTGCTTGTGCAGCATGAGGACATGTGCCGTATCCACGAGAATATCGGCATCGGCTATATAGCGGTCCGCATTCATGGACGAGAGAAACTGGGTCATCTCTCCGGTTCGCTCTCCGGCAAGGCGTCCTCTCCTCACCACATCTTTCGGCTTCACGTCCCAAACCTCGTCTATTTACTGGGATGCGAGACGAAATTAAAGCCACGCCTTCCTGGCTGCGACTTCGATGGCCCGCTGGACAGATTCCTTCGGGACTATTGTTGCGACCGGGATATGCACCATCTGCTCGATGACGCTGGAAACGATTGGAGCGCATACGATAGCGATCGCCCCTTCCCTTTCGGCCCGTACCGCGGAGACTATCGCGTCCTCCATCGTATGGACAGGATACTCCCTGACCTTCATCCTGTGCCCGTCGATGTCTGCGGTCCTCTCCTGGACGGTATCGAGAACCGGGCGTGCCGCGATAAGCCCGATAAACTCCCCTTCCCCTGTGTGGTAGAAGTGGCGGAGGGCATGGACAACAGCCCGCAGCGTGCTCAGGTTGGGTGAGCGCTTCCCGTGAAGGATCTTGTAGAGAGAACTCTGCGCTATCCCGGATCTCTCTGACAGTTCACGCACGCTGATCCGGAGATCATGTTTCATCAGGTCGTTTAGGGCCTTCACAAACTCCTGGTCAGATACGAGGGCTGCCCGTATGAGCCGGTCGATCGGGTCGGGCTGTACCATCGGTACAGATACAATGCGATCAATTTATAGATAAAAATTGCCCAATAGTATAATTGAGACCGGTTTATTTTTTACAATAGGATATAATACTAATTCAATAGTATAAATAAATGGCAAATTTTCTATTATTGGATAACATTTTTGGTAATATTGGGAATTTTTATTTACCGATATGTGCAACCAGATAGCATGAAGTCGTACATCGCCGTACTGGCAATAGCCTGTACGTTCTGCCTGCTGCTTGCAGGGTGTGTCACTCCCGAAACACCCCCGGATGCAGGCGCAACTGTTGAGATCATCTACACAAACACCGGGCAGATGCCCATGCTGCTGGCAACCGACCAGATCGACGGCTACATCGTCTGGCAGCCCTTCGTTGCCGTCGCGACCGAGAGCGGCATAGGCAAGGTTGCAGCATATTCCCAGGATCTTCCACCCGACAGGATCTGGGAAGACCACACCTGCTGTGCACTTGTCACCCAGGATGCGATGATCGAAGAGAACCCCGAACTGGTGAACGTCATGTCCGGCCTTTTCATCGTTGCTGACGAGTATATTACGAAAAACCAGGACCGAACCGCGGAGATCACCGCCCAGTGGCTCTTCGGTGGTGGCGAGATGACCTTTGGTGACGTCAGCGTCAACTCCGTGGATGTGCTCAAGGCCTCCCTGCCCACGATGAAGTTCACGACCGAGCCGTCCGACAAGTGGATTGCAAGCAACCACCAGTTCATCGAGGCCGAAAAGGATCTCGGGTACATCACCGGCCAGCTCAAGGACGCCTCTCCCGAGGAAGCCGAAGCCCTTCTCTTTGACTTCGGCCCGTACACGGCTGCAAAATCGATGGTCGAGAACAGATCATTCGTGACCCCGGAGAAGGTATCGAAGGCCATCGGGCTCGGGTACCTGCCCTCGGACCACGACGCCCCGATATTCGTGCTGGTCAAGGAATGGAAGTACTTCGAGGACACCTACGGTATCACCCTCAAGCCACGGACCGAGACCGTCGGGAAAGTCGACGTCGCCGACCTGATCGTGAATGGCGAGACCATCGCAGAGGTGAAACTTGTCCGCGGCGAGGGCGGCGCACAGCTGATGACCCTCATGGCATCAGACGCCATCCAGTTCGCCGATGTGGGAACCCCGCCCTCCATCTCCGCCATAGACAAAGGAACACCTATTAAGATCCTGCACCCAATACAGACGGAAGGATCAGGGTTTGTTGTTTCAGCAGACTCTCCCGTCCAGGACTGGAACAGCTTCATCGACTGGGTAAAACAGCGGACCGCTGAAGGAAAACCACTGAAGATCGCATCCCCACTCAAGGGCTCGATCCAGGACGTCCAGCTCAAGTATGCACTCCAGGACAGCGGAGTGGTGGTGAAAGAAGCGTAATGCGGTGGTATACAAAACTCATACTC
Organism: Methanolinea sp. SDB; assembly: GCA_001412335.1. Classification (GTDB taxonomy): domain Archaea; phylum Halobacteriota; class Methanomicrobia; order Methanomicrobiales; family Methanospirillaceae; genus SD8. The sequence continues at coordinate 6,761 of LKUF01000217.1, read as the reverse complement.
CCCATAATCCTCATTTTTGTGTGGGAAGTACTTGCAATCCTGATAGGAAACGAATTCATTCTCCCCCGTATTGAATCCGTAATCGAGGTACTTTTCAGACCGCTGGCAAACATCTTCGGACAGGGAAGCCTCGTGGAGAACTCGGCTGTCAGCATCTTCCGCGTTCTCCTGGGTTTTCTCATAGGCCTTCTCGCAGCCATCCCTCTCGGTATCTTCATGGGGCGATCGGATGCAGTGGAAGAGTTCGTGGACCCGGTCATACAGGTTTTACGGCCAATTCCGCCAATCGCCTGGCTCCCACTCGCACTGGCCTGGTTCAAGATCGGCCTCGCCGGGATCATCTTCATCATCTTCATAGGCGCATTCTTCCCGGTCCTCATCAACACCATCGACGGGGTGAAGCGGGTTTCCAGAACCTGGATCGAGACCGCCTGCACCTTCGGGGCAAAGGAGGCGCAACTCCTCTCAAAGGTCGTAGTGCCGGCCGCGATGCCGGATATCTGGACCGGCCTCCGGGTAGGGTTTGGTATCGCGTGGATGTCCGTTGTCGCGGCAGAGATGCTTCCCGGGACAACCTCGGGGCTGGGATTTCTCATCCTCTTTGGCCTAAACATCGGCCAGCTCCAGGTGACCATCGCCGGGATGATCGTTATCGGGTTGATAGGGCTTGGTATAGACTACCTCATGAAACGGGTGGAGATGCGGTACTTCAGCTGGAAGGGGCTTGAGAAGTAGGTGATATGAGATGAGACTCTGCGTACAGCACCTGACAAAGGAATTTACCGGGACACGGGGCGAACGTATCCAGGCTCTATCCGACATCTCGCTTGATATCGAGCCGAAGGAGTTCATCTGCCTTCTCGGCCCCTCGGGGTGCGGGAAGACCACCCTGCTCCGGATCATTGGTGGACTTGAAAAGGCCACCTCAGGGTGCATAGCCATAAACAGCCACCACGTATCGGGCCCCGATCCCATGATGGCCATGATCTTCCAGGAATATTCCCTCTTCCCCTGGAGGACCATCAGGGATAATATCGCCTTCGGACTCGAGATACGGAATATCCCGCGTGAAGAACGTGAAAAAGCCGTCAAAACCTATCTTTCGCTCGTAGGACTCACCGAATTTGCAGACAGCTACCCGTACGAACTCTCGGGTGGCATGAGACAGCGTGTGGCCGTTGCCAGGGCGCTTGCCATAAACCCCGGGATACTCCTCATGGACGAGCCGTTCGGCGCCCTGGACGCCCAGACACGGAACATGATGCAGAGGGAACTTCTCGACATATGGGAAAAGACCAAAAAGACTATCATATTCGTGACACACAGCGTGGACGAGGCGGTCTTCCTTGCCGACAGGATCGTGGTCCTCACCCCAAGACCCGGTACGATCAGGGATATAATCCCTATAGACCTGCCGAGGCCCCGTGACAGGACCAGCGAAGACTTCCTTCGCATCAGGCGTTTTGTCCTCAGCCTGATAGATGAAACGATGGCGAAGAGGGAAGATTTATGAGGTTCTGCCTCTATTTTATAAAGCACGAATAGATACAAGGAGTTCTTCTAAATGGTACGAAAACCGGGAAAGATGTACAGGAATATATCAAAGAGGGCATTTACACGCAGAGAATACATGGGTGGCGTGCCGGGAAGCAAGATTGTCCAGTTCGAGATGGGGAACCTCACACAGGAATTTCCACTCGAGATCAACCTGACTGTCGAGGAGGCCTGCCAGATCCGTCATACCGCACTGGAATCTGCGCGAATCAGCATCAACAGGAAACTTCTCAAGGACATAGGCAGGATGAACTTCAAGCTGAAACTTCGGGTATTTCCCCACCACGTGATCAGGGAGAACAAGCAGGCGACGGGGGCCGGTGCGGACCGTGTCTCCGAAGGCATGCGCCTGGCATTCGGCAAGGCCGTCGGCACGGCTGCACGTGTCGCTCCGGGCCAGGTCATTTATTCGGTCTACACGACTCCCGCATTCGTGGAGAAGGCCAAGAACGCTCTCCGTCACGGAGGACACAAACTCCCCTCACCGACCTATATCACCATAATCGACAGGCCAAGCAAGGATACGCCGGTCACCGGGCAGGCATAAAAGCAGGGACATTTTCACCATACCACCTGCTCCAACAACGAAAATCTTTTACTTCTTCTTTTCTCATTATTTATAATGATAAAATCGGCAGATCCATCCCTGATGAAGGCTGTTTCACTGTCTACCTGCCGTGCATTCCTGGAAGCCGAGATCCGACTCCCTGGTGATATCAGGCGGGCGATCAGTGCTGCGAGGGATGCCGAGACCGACACCATCGCCAGGGGTGAACTGCAGAATATCCTGACCAACATCGATCGTGCAGAGGAGATGAAGCTGCCCATCTGCCAGGATACCGGGGTCCCGGTCGTCTATATCACTCTTCCACCGGAGATTCCCCTCGACCAGGGACTCTACGACGCGGTGGCAGAGGGAGTCAGGCAGGCGACTGCTGCCGTCCCCATGAGGCCGAACGTCGTCACCCCCCTCGGACGGGAGAACAGCAGGGACAATACGGGAGCGGGCATGCCTGCCATACATGTCCGCCCCGGTTCCCGCTTTACCATAACCGTGCTTCCCAAGGGGGCCGGTGCAGAGAATATGTCGCGCATAGCCATGCTCCTTCCGTCGCATAAGGACCGGATTGCCAGGTTCGTGGTGGAAACCATGCTGATCGCCGGTGGAAAGCCCTGCCCGCCCGTCGTCCTCGGGGTGGGGATCGGAAGCACCTTTGACGGTGTGGCGGCGCTTGCAAAGGAGGCTCTCCTTGAGCCTGTCGATACCATGAGCGGCTTCGAGCGTGAACTCTGTGATGCGGTGAACGAACTCGGTATCGGCCCGATGGGCCTTGGCGGGAAGACGACCTGCCTTGCGGTGAAGGTAAAGACCGCAGGGTGCCATACCGCATCGCTGCCCGTCGCCGTGAACGTGCAGTGCTGGGCATGCCGGCGTGCGACTGTCGAGGTGGTACTCTGAAACCCGTATCCCTCAAAACGCCGCTTGGGGAGGAAGTACTCGATCTCGTCGCGGGTGACATGGTGGAGCTCTCCGGGATCGTCTTCACGGCACGGGACGAAGCCCACCTGAGGATGATGGAGGAGGGTATCCCCTTCGATCCAGAAGGGGCGGCCATATTCCACTGCGGCCCTGTCGTCGTTGATGAACGGATAGTCGCGGCAGGGCCGACGACGTCGGCCCGCATGAACGATCTCTCGGGGTTTCTCCTGGACGCAGGTGTCCGTGCGCTCGTCGGAAAAGGCGGAATGGGGGCAGGGGTTGTCGGGCAGCTGAAGGAGAGAGGAGTCTACCTTGCACTCACCGGTGGCTGTGCGGCGCTCGCTGCATCACGGATGACTCTCAGGGGCGTCTATTTCGATGACCTGGGCATGGCCGAGGCGACCTGGATCATCGAGTTTGATCGCGTTCCCCTCGTCGTCGGCATAGATTCCCATGGACGCGATCTATATGAAGAAGTAGATACGCATGCAAAGGAACAATTTAAGAGACGGTTCACATTGTAACCACAGGATATAAACCATGAAACTGGTGATTGATCAAGATCGGTGCAAGGGCTGCAACCTCTGTACGCTTGTCTGCCCGTACCGGATCTTTCTGCCCGGAAAGACACTCAACAGGAAGGGCGTTGTGGTACCTGATCTGGACCGGCCGGAACGGTGCACGAACTGCAGGCTGCAGAAACTCTACGGGCGCACGCTCTGTGGCCTCTGCGTGATGATCTGCCCTGACCAGGCCATCAGCTGGGAAGAGGAAGAACCGCACGAACCGCACAAGGTGGCGATCGAGTATTGACCAGAACTGAATTCATGCAGGGAAATATCGCCTGTGCCGAGGGGGCGATTGCGGCTGGTTGCCGGTTCTTCGGCGGCTACCCCATCACTCCGTCAACCGAGATCGCGGAGCACATGGCATTGAAGCTTCCAAAGGTGGACGGCGTCTTCATCCAGATGGAGGACGAGCTGGCCAGCATGGCATCGATAATCGGCGCATCCTGGACAGGCATGCGTTCGATGACGGCGACTTCCGGGCCCGGTTTCTCACTCATGATGGAGAATATCGGGTTTGCAGTCATGACAGAGACTCCCTGCGTGGTGGTGAATATCCAGAGAGGCGGCCCGTCCACCGGGCAGCCCACCATGGGGGCACAGGGAGACATGATGCAGTGCCGTTTCGGCTCACACGGGGATTACAGTGTCATCGCGCTCTCGCCCGCCAGCGTGCAGGAGATGTACGAACTGACGGCAAAAGCATTCAACCTCGCCGATGAGTTCCGGGTACCGGTCTTTCTGATGTCGGACGAGATCGTGGGGCACATGAGGGAGAGGATAGATATCCCCGACCAGGTCCCCATAGTCCAGCGGAAATCGCTACAGAAGGGAACGCTCCCGTTCCACCCGGACGCGGACCTCGTCCCGGGTTTTCCCCGGTTCGGCGAGGGCTACGGGGTTCATGTCACCGGTCTTACCCATGACGAACGGGGCTACCCCTGTGCCACCAGCCCGGGACTGCACGAGGACCTTGTCATGCGGCTCGTGAACAAGATAGAGTCGGCCCGCGACAGGATCGCGGACTACTCGATCACGAACCCCGAAGCAGAGACCGTCTTTGTCACGTACGGCCCGCCTGCACGTTCGGTCGAGCAGGTGGTAAGAGACCTCGGGCGCGACGACATCGGCCACCTCAGGCTCCGTGTCGTGTGGCCGTTTCCCGAATCCGCACTGAACCTGTTCGCCTCCGCAAAACAGTTCCTGGTTCCGGAGATGAACATGGGCCAGGTGGCCCGCGAGATCGAGCGGCACGTTGACCAGCCCGTCATCCCGATCCCGAAACTCGGGGGGAACCTCCACAGCCCGGACGAGCTGAAGGCCAGGCTGGAGGTGCTGCGATGAGCTACCAGGACTGGTTCAGGCAGGACCGCCTCCCCCATATATACTGTTCCGGCTGCGGCAACGGCACGGTGATAAACTGCACGCTGATGGCCGTCGATGAGATCGGCTGGAAGGAGAACGAGACGGTCTTCGTGTCGGGGATCGGGTGTTCCTCGAGGGCGTCAGGCTATATCGTCACAGACTCGCTCCATACCACGCACGGGCGTGCCCTCCCCTTCGCGACGGGCGTAAAACTCTCAAACCCCGACCTCAACGTCGTGGTCTTCACCGGCGACGGTGACCTTGCGGCGATCGGCGGGAACCATTTCATCCATGCGTGTCGCAGGAACATCGACCTGACCGTGATATGCATGAACAACCAGATATACGGGATGACCGGGGGACAGGGGAGCCCGACGACTCCTGCCGGAGCCCTCTCGACCACCACACCCTATGGGTCCAGCGAACCGGCATTCGATCTCTCCGAACTTGCGGTCGCCGCCGGCGCGAACTACGTTGCACGGTGGACATCCTACCATGTCAAGGAGCTGACCAGGGCGATAGGTGCGGGCATGCGCACTCCCGGGCTCTCATTCATCGAGACCATGACACAGTGCCCCACAAACTACGGGCGCAGGAACAAGCTGCGGCAGGTGACCGACCAGGTGGAGTTCATGAAGAATCACACCGCCCTCCGCCAGAAACTCGACCGGATGCGGGAGAGCGGCCAGAAGGTCCCGGCCGACGTCATCGCCATAGGCGAGTTCGTCCGGCGCGACAGGCCCGCGATGGGGGTGAGGAGATGAGGCACGAAGTCAGGTTCTCAGGGTTCGGCGGCCAGGGGATCATCCTCTCGGCCGTCATTCTCGGCCGGGCGGCGGTGATGTATGACTCCCTGTACGCCGTCCAGACCCAGGTCTATGGTCCTGAAGCCAGGGGCGGCGCATCGATGAGCGCGGTGATCATCGATGACGAGCCGATCCTGTACCCGAAGGTCACCACCCCGGATATCTTTGTCATCATGTCGCAGGAGGGCTTCGAGAAGTACGGGGCTCAGGCGCCGGAAGGTGCGACCATGCTCCTGGACTCAAGCCTCGTCCATTCACGCCCGCAGTGCCGGGTCATCGAGATCCCTGCCACGAGGGATGCAAAAGAGAAACTGGGCAGGGAGATCGTGGCAAATATCGTCATGCTCGGGGCGCTCGTCTCTGCCACCCGCGTGGTCACCGAGACCGCGATAGAGAAGGCCATCCTTGACAGTGTCCCCAAGGGTACCGAATCCCTCAACCTGAAAGCGATGAAACGCGGGTTTGAACTCGCCCGCGCCCTGGAATGATACGATGAAGTTGTTGGAATACGAAGCAAAGAAGATCTTTGGCAGCTACGGGATCCCCGTCCCCCGGGGAGTTCTCATTCACAGTCCGGAAGATCTCGAATCGGGGGTGGCAGAGAGTCTTGGAGACGGCGTGGTGCTCAAGGCCCAGGTGGATGTCGGAGGCCGCGGCAAGGCCGGCGGCATCCTCATGGCCGACCAGGGCAGCCTGGCCGGGACCGCGAGGGATCTCTTCGGCCGTGAGATCAAGGGCATTCCTGTCAGGGAGATCCTCGTGGAAGAGCGGATCTCCATCGAGCACGAGTACTACGTGAGCATCGCCATCGACCGTTCATCCAAGCAGGCACTCATACTCTTTGCCGATTCCGGTGGCGTTGAGATCGAGAGCGTGGCACGGGAGAACCCGGACGCCCTGCGGAAGGCCTCGGTCCCGGTCATTCTCCATGACGTCCCGGCATTCATGCTCCGCGAACTGAGAGGTGACGCGCCAAAGGAGATCGAAAAG
>LKUF01000216.1 GCA_001412335.1 Methanolinea sp. SDB | reverse complement strand
ATTCCAATTCGTCCTTGTTTTTTGTGCAATACTGGTGTGCCTGGCAAACACGGCAACCGCAGAACCAGATGTTTTGGGTCTTTCAAAATTCTCTGGCGAAAAGTATGCAATACTCGTCGGGATTGAAGATTATGCCAATCTCGGCGACCTTGAAAACTGCGACGATGATGCCAGGGACATGAGGGCACTTCTTCTCGGATCAGAATGCGGATTCTCTTATGGCAACATCGAACTGCTTCTCAATTCACAGGCCACGCGGAACAATATCAAGGGCGCCATCGAGAGGGTCAGCACACAGGCCGGACCCGAAGACCTTGTCGTATTCTATTTCAGCGGACACGGGTCTTTTGGTGAGGATCTGCCTCCATATGATGAATCTTCGGACGGTCTGGACGAATATATCTGTCCCCAGGATTCCCGGTACTCGGGGAAGGTGAACTATATCAGGGATGATGAGCTCAAGGGATGGTTCGATGCCATACCGGCCAATCATAAGCTCCTGATATTCGACTCCTGCTATTCCGGCGGGATGGCCAAATCAGCCGAACCTGAGCTTTTATCAGATAAACGTCCCATCAGCGATTTTATGCGTGATTTCCTCAACGATAGTGACGGGGAAAGCCGGTTTTTCGCAAAGGACGTCAGCGGATCGCCATACCTGGTCCTTGCAGCCTGCAGGGAGTATGAAGAGTCAAGCGCCGGAACCCCAAACAGCGTCTTCACTTACTTCCTTCTCCGGGCCTTTGACTCTATTGCGGCAGACACGGACAATGACGGATGGATCTCAGCAGAAGAGGCTTTTTATTATGCTGAACCACGGACCGTGGAGTTCGTTGATTCAGAGATGCCCGGGCGGCCAATGCATCCGCAGATCTATGACGGCTCAGGCGAGGAGATTGAACTGGTATGCAAGGGAGGGACCCTGCCCACCACAGCCCCGACTACGGTTCCCACGACCGCTGTTTCCCTTCCGGATCTTGTCGTCCAGTCGGTTGCCATTGGAACGGATGATCCCGTGGCAGGCCAGCGAATATCTGTGAGGCCAACGGTCCGGAATACCGGGAGCGGATATGCTCTTCCCAGCACTGCTTCGGTCTACCTGTCAACTGACCCGGTCATTTCAGCAGGCGATACGCTTCTCGGACACGTCCCTGTCGGAATGCTGCCGGGGGGACAGAGCAGCACCGGGACGATATGGGTGACAATTCCCTCGAATCTCGGGCCCGGTGACTATTACATCGGCGTGGTGGCCGACGGAATGAATACTATAGCGGAAAGCAACGAGAACAACAACGCAAACCATGCAAAAATCCGCATTAGCGGAGGTCAGACGACGGTTCCGACCACCGTTCCGACGACCCAGCCAACGTCAGTTCCGACCACAACTCCGACCACTTCGCCGACTCCGTCCATTACCGCCCCGGATCTCGTAGTGGAGTCTGTTACACC
>LKUF01000215.1 GCA_001412335.1 Methanolinea sp. SDB | reverse complement strand
GCGGTATTGACCCCTTCCAGGGTGATGAGGAGGTCGGCCGCCTGGGGAAGCGAGTCCCTGTTCCGCACGTAGCCCACGTTCGATATGAGGTATCCGCTGTGGATGCGCCTGCTCCGGATTGCGATTCCAAAGACGTCGAGCGTCTCCTGCGAGAGAGAGGGGGACGTGATCTGTTCCAGGAGTTCGCTGTCGGTGAGCGGCAGGAGGAAGGCGGCATTGTTCAGGTCCTGAGGGGTGACGTTCCGCCGGAAATCACGCGTATCCGACCTGATACCGTACAGGAGACCGGTGGCGAGGGGCCTGTCCACCGGTATGTCGAGTTCCTGCATGTACTGGGTGAGGATGCTCGCCGTGGCCCCGAGGCCGGGCCTGATATCGACAAACGGTGTTCCCGGGTCCGGGCCTGAGCCGTTCCCGTGGTGGTCGATGATAATATGGACCCGTGTCCTGGGAGAGAGGGTATTGTTCTGGCCAGGGCCAGGGGAGTCAACGAGGGCGAGGTAGGTGCAGTCCTGGATTATGGCCGGATCCATCTTCTCCATCCTGATCTCGAGGAGGTTCACCATGGTCCGGTTCTCCTGGTGGCCGATGACCCCGTCGTAGAATATCCTGCAGGTGAGTTTCTTCGGGTTTGCACTTGCTGCGATGGTCGCCAGTGCCATGGCGCTCGAGATCGCGTCCGGGTCAGGGTTCTTGTGGGTGATGATGGCCAGTGTGCCCTCCCAGCCGGAAAGCAGGGTATGCAGACGCCGCGAGATGCGGTTTGCATGGAGCTTGTTGATCTGGTGGATGGCCGCACGGGCAACCACGTTTGGAGGATAGAGGACATAATCCGCGCCGGATGAGCCAAGAACCCCCGCGCTTATCGGATCTGCCGCACGGGCAACCACGTGGACGCCGGAGAGGCGGTTACGGATCGCTTTTATCGCCGCGAGGTTGGTGGCATGGTCGGAGGTGAGTACGAACGCTATCTCGAATACGGGGAGAGTCGCAAGAAAAGATTCGCTGGTAATATCGCCGGCCACCGCATTGAAGTTCTGGTCGCGGAGTTCGCTGACCCGTGACTCTTCCCTGTCAACAACGAGAATGCTCCTGGTTTCCCCGACCAGTTCCTGGACAACATTGTACCCGGTGCTCCCGCACCCCAGTACCGCATATTTTACCCGTTCAGGGGGGTCTTTTGGCACCGCATCAACCATATCAGCATAAAATACCACGTATCAGGATATTAAGGTTACAACAGACCCAATCTCCTGCTATTGCGCGGGTGAATTGAAATTCCGGCCGTCCTGTGCATTTTTTCGAAACATTTATACCGGCAGCGCGACCATTGATATAGGTCAATCTTTGAGGGCTTGTAGCTTAGTTTGGCAGAGCGACGGACTCTTAATCCGTAGGTCAGGGGTTCGAATCCCTTCAGGCCCGCTGTCTTCTTTCTCGTCTTTTTCAAATCCGATAATTCTTAGTCGAATTTTTCGAGACTTTATCTTATTTCAATCTTTTTCGCAAACCAAACAAAAAAAGATCAATGTTTGGAAGTCGTCTAAAAAATTTAAAATTTTTGTACTACCATCTACCCATTATTTGACCTTTTCGTCCATTCTTGGTCGTTTTTTGTCTTATACGCATGTATTTATGAGTTTTAGTGTTGTGAATTCTCTTTGTAGCCATCAGAAGAACCTCCCACCAAAGTCCATATCGAAGAAATTGTTATTCGATGACTTTCGCCTTGTTTTCGAAATATTGTAACGGGGAGCTACACCAAAGAAATTTTCATCCTGGTGTTGGTGAATGGAACGAGTTTCCTCTCGATCAGCTCTTGTGCGCGTTCGTTTTGATGAAGAGGAATAATCGGCCTTGTAGAATTCCTCAAGGATAACAAGAACAAAAGAAATCAATCGTGAGAGATTAT
>LKUF01000214.1 GCA_001412335.1 Methanolinea sp. SDB | reverse complement strand
TCGCGTTCGATCCGCCCATAAAAGCCCTCTATCTGCAGGCACGGCTGGACAGCGACCTGGTCAACCGCTGTCTTGCCCTGATGAGGATCCTGGACCTGGAAAAGCAGAAGATGCTCATCGATCCGTCAGCAGTCCCGGAACCGGAATGCACTTCACTGTGGTTCGATCTCTTCTCTGACCGCGACCTGATGATGCGGGCCGGTGCCCAGTTCCTGACCGTGTTTGAATCAGTACCAGACAAAAGATTTGCCCACAGGTACCGGGCTCTCTACGATGTAAGGGAGAGGATCCTGGAATCCATTGCAACTCGGCATGCGACCGGCCTGCTGGAGATCTATTCATCCCTGAATCTTTCGAATGCCCGGCGTGGCACGCTGCAGGAGGAATCAATTGCGATAAAACAGAGGCAGATCAAGAACACGGCCCTGGCAGTTCTTTCCCGGCTGGATACCCCCGATATCCACCAGCGGATACAGGACCAGTTTGTCTCATCGGTCAATGCAACCGACAGGCTGGTTGCGTTCGGACTGTACATGGACAGTTCTGCACCGGGCAGGCAGGAGATGCTTGATTCATTCGAGCAGGAATCTGAGAAGAATCCCGTCAGCTGGGAGAATTTCCTCTCGGTGATAGCCACGAACAGCAGCCCGGCGGCGCTCGATCTCATCAAGAGGGTCGAGCGTTCGGATGCGTTCCGAATCGAGCAGGCGAACGACCAGCGGGCCCTATATGGGAGGTTCGCCCTGAACCGGAAGATATCCCTCCAGACCGAAGAGGGACGGTCGTTCCTGCAAAAAACCCTCCTCCGCCTTGCCGGGGTCAACGAGTACAGCACCGTATCGATGCTCCGGGTATTTGGCCCGCTGGACGAGATGGAGGAGGCGGACCGGGTACCGGTTGCCGGAATTCTTGTTCGGCTTCTCTCCGATCTCGATCCGGAAAAGACCCCGAGTGTCTATAACACCGCTCACCGGATACTGGCAGGGGCACCCAGGGTCATTTCCGAGTACGAACGGGAGATGGGAGAGATACCGGGACGCAATTGCTGTATCATTCAAGAGAATCATGGAGAAGATGAATAATGGAGCCTCTGAAAAAGGGACAAAAGATCACTCTCATAACCGTACTTGCGGGGCTGATGGTACTCATCCCGTTCCTCCTTGCTGCAGGATGCACCGGGAATCCGCCAGAACCCGCTGAAATGAACCTGGATGGGACCAGATGGACGCTCCAGGAGTATGCCTATGAAGCTACATCCCGGCACGTTCTTGAGGGTACGACAGTCACCCTGCTTTTCAGCGAGGGAGGAAGTATCTCCGGCTCGGCTGGGTGCAACCATTATTTTGGAAGCTACGAGTTGGAAGGCGACACAATCACGATTGGACAGGTTGGACAAACGGCGATGTATTGCATGGGTGCC
>LKUF01000213.1 GCA_001412335.1 Methanolinea sp. SDB | reverse complement strand
GCATCGCGGAGTGCGGACCAGAGATCGCCCATACGACCCGGATGGGTGACGGCCATGAATGCGTCGGGCGGGACACCGTCATAGTCGCTCCCGATACCGACATGGTCCGGCCCCATGACGTCGAGGGCATGCAGGACATGATCCACGTAGCGTTCCAGGGAGGGATCGTGGCGGTCGATGAATTCCCCAAAAAAGCAGAGGCCCATGACACCACCATGGGCTGCCAGGGATTCCATCATCTCGTCGGTGAGATTGCGGGCGTGATTGCAGAGGGAGAAACAGTTGCTGTGCGTGCAGCAGAATTTCCCCTTTCCCGATTCTTCGCCAATCGAGAGTGCGTCCCAAAAGGTGGCGTCGCTGGCATGGGAGAGGTCGCAGACCATGCCAAGCCGTATCATCTCTTCAACGGCAGCCCTCCCGAACCCGGTAAGGCCCTCCTCGCGTGTGCGAAGGTCTTTCCGGAGATCCGGGTCCATGTACCCGTCCCGGCTTGGGCTGCCCTGCAGTGCCAGGAGACTTTCAGCCCGGATCAGGGAATCCTTTGAGATTGCCGTCTCCCCAAACCAGCCCATCCCGTCCTGCCCCTCACCATGGGAGATATTTGCCACCCGGACACCGAGACGATGCCAGTTCCGCAGGAGATCGAGGCGTCCGAGGAAGAGGAACGAACTCTCGCATGCCATGACGATGCCGAGTCTGCCCGATTCCACGGTGCAGGTCACATCGGCGGCATTCCGGCAGATTGATACAGCTTTCTCGTGCACCTTCGCACAGGTGTACAGCCGGTCGATGACAGCAGAGCTCGTGAGCAGTCCGATGTCCCCGACGTTTACGAACAGGCACCTGACATTCCCCTCAACAAGCCGCAAGAGCGTGACCCGGAAGAAGGTGTCTGGATCGACTCCCTGCATCTCCGCGGGGAGGCCGTCTCCTATGAGGAATTCTCTCATGTACACGCTGTCGCAATGCGCATCAAGGGTCCAGGGATCAGCGTGTGTATCTTCCGGCTGCATGGTATCACGGGTAGATGTGCATGTCGGGCATTTAATAACTGACGCTGCTCTTACTGTCTGGTAAACGGGCCTATTTTCCTTTTGTACCGGAATATTTCCGTATCACAAGCAGCGTAATGCACGCAACGGCGGCTATACCAACAATAATGAGAATCAGGTCGATGGAGAGCATGCTCGCAAAGAAAAGGACAAACGCTGCGGCGATTACGAACCCGAGAGCGGTAAAGATGACCACCGGGATCCGCTTCCAGCCCAGTATCCAGGCGATGATGGGGGTCCCATAGAGGCCGATACCCGGGATCCACGCAATTGCGATGCAGGTGACTGCACCGTATTTTTTTATGGCAGGATATTTCTCCATCTTCTTCCCGACACTCTCAATCCAGTCCTTCACCCGCTGCGAGGATAAGGCAAGACTCTGGCATACCTCCAGTATCGCGACCACCATCCCGATCGCAAAACAGGCCATGATGGTGAGTATCGCAACCGGTGTGAGACCAAGCGCCAGGCCAAGCGGAGGTGCAGCTGCCTGGAAGATGACGGTGGACGCGATGAGACTCAGGATGCTTCCTGCTGGAACTCCATAGATAAGGCCAAGAACAAGCGGAGAAGCGACTGCAAAGACGACAAAGAAGATGACAGCTCGTGAAATCTCCTTCAGCACCGCACAGGATGCACCGACTGCTGATCTCACGTCTTCACCTGGAATAGAATGTATACTCTCCTGGTATTATCTCTGTTCGGATTCGCAATGGTACATGGAGGGAATGATAGGTACATCCTTCCCGGGGATTGTCCCTGCTTTCTGTTCACCTGGTCGCTCCCCAAAAATCCACGCTGCTGCCCGGGAACAGTGATGGTCTTCTTGTTTATGGCCAGAGAAGTGAGATATCTTGAAATAATAACGGGAATACAGTACAATTCATATGAAACCATCTCGCGGGATGTATCTTGCCTTCTTCTTCCAGGCACTGATCGCTCTGAATGCAGTCTATGCCTTTCTATTAGGTGAATTCCAGGCCATGTTTACTGCCGTTCTCATGTTCGTCCTCACCCTCGTCCCTTACGTGATCTCAGAACGGATGAACATCAAGCTTCCATGGTTTGTGTTTCTCCTCATCGCACTTGCCCTCTGGATTCACACTGCCGGATACATCCAGGGGTATTACGTCATCTTTTATCCCTACTATGACAAGGTTGCACACCTGGTGTCTGGGACGACCGTTGCGCTTCTCGGGTTCCTCGGAGTCATCTTCCTTGACAAGTACTGGAAGATGACACTCACCACGCCGTTTATCATCGGTTTCACCATCATCTTTTCCGTTGCACTGGGTGCCTTCTGGGAGATGTACGAGTTCTTTATTGACAATGTATTTGGCGGTTCGCTGGCAGGGCCCATGCAGAACAGCTTGAACGACACCATGCTGGACATGATATTCGTCCTTGGCGGGTCGATCATCGTGGCGATACTCGGTAACTTCTATTTCAAGAGTCATCGGAAAGAGGAGATTACCGGGGATTGATCAGGGAGCGTTTTTCGGGTTGGTTCTTCCTTCCCACTCTTTTACGGGTATCGAACGCCTCGTGCAGCCGCCATGCTGTTGCGCCGGCTCATGTGACTTCCCCGTATGCCAGAAAGATGGAAAAGAACCGTATCCATGACTTTTAACCGGATTGAAATCCAGCACCTGTTCATTCCTCCCCGTAGATTCCCGTACACTTGCCAGCAGTTTTTCGGCTCTTTTCTACCTGGTGTGGGCCGGATTGATGAGCCGGATACATTTTGTGAGGGCTATCCGCCCCCACACCCCCATGTGCGA
>LKUF01000212.1 GCA_001412335.1 Methanolinea sp. SDB | reverse complement strand
GAAGAGAGTGGAGCACCACCAGCCGGACCGGACCGGTCCTTTTTTGGAAGGGAGTGGATTGCCCCTCCCTTCCATTCATCAGAATGCGAGGGAAACCTCACTGTTCCACGAACAGATGCCCGACTCCTGGAAAGATTGACCCTGGCTTTTGAGAGGACGAGGTCTGGTACCGGGCGATATAGGTTACCGGGTCTCCGGTTACACTCACCGTTTCGCCCACGTATTCGACACCGGGTATCGCATCCAGCCGCTCCACGTCATAGACCCGCGGGCCGTACTGGTACCGGGCATACTCGTAGTACCAGTCAGGATACCCGACATTGCTGATGGTGCGGTTCGTGACATCATTGTAATTTCCATTCCGGTACGTGACGATCATCCTTCCGGCAAGCGCCTTCCAGTCATCGAGCGTCTGCAATGCCGCCTCGTTGCTGTAGGCAGTCAGGTATTCCCGTGCAGATCGCACGTCCTGCTGGTAGAGCCCGAGTGCGCGGGCCTCGATCTCCGGCTGTTTCGCGATGGCCGCACCCTCGATCCGAACCTGTTCCGCCTTGATCTCAGGTATGATGTGGCTGTACATCAGGCGTGCATAGTTCTGGAGCAGTTCGTACGGCCAGAACGCGGTGTCCAGGTCGAATTCCCAGTGGGAGCCGTGCAGGTACGGAGCCGGCAGGTGGTACACGCCCGCATAGAACGGCACGTAGCAGGTCTCCGCAGGCGATGACATGCCAAGCCAGCAGATCCCTCCGATGGGATCGGGCAGGAACGACCTTCCCTGGCAGATATAGGAATATCCGCACGGGTCCGTCGAGATAGGCCGCGGCCACGCACCCGGCTTCAACTCCCCTTCCCCTGGCGGGTCATGGAGATCGAACGGGCCCCATACGCGGTACGGGTCTCCAAACGGGCCGCCGGCGGGAGGCGCCGTCAGGTCGAACTCCGTTCCTTCGTAGTGATCGCGGAAGACGGACAGGGCCGTGGTGATATCCACCGGTGCATCAGGCGTGATCGAGAAGGGGTATGCCCTGGTGAAGGGGCCATCCACGTACGGCGAGAGGTGCAGAGACGGTGCGAGCCGGTCATAAATTCTCCAGACCCGGCCCAGGGAATAATAGGGATGCGAGTACTCCCCGATACCCACCACTTCCGCCCAGTCCAGGGGGCCATCGGACGGACTCCACCATCCCATCTCCTGGGCATCTGCTTTCAGCGACCTTGAAAAGACCTGGTGCGGGTTATCCTCGGAGAGTTCCCTGATACGGAACTCGTTTGCGGCGACAAAGACCTGGCCCGGTTCGACCTGTTGTGCGGCCCAGTACCCGCCGGTTCCGTCCGGTGTCCCGCCACACATCTCGATGACCCAGGCGTCAGAGGGGTCCGCGAAGATCAGTGTCTCTCCGGTGCCGTAATAGCCGTAGGTGTCGATCAGCTCGCCGATGAGAACCACGGCTTCTTTTGCGGTTTTACATCGTTCAAGGGCGATATTGGACAGTTCGCTGCTGTAGAAGATCCGTTTTCCTTCTTCTGCGCCCGGGTGGACCTTCGCATAGTCCGTGCATTCGCCGGTCATGAGCTGGTGCTCGTTGATGATCCCGTATGATCCGGTGATATACGCGTAGGTATGGTTTACCTCGGGTATCGCACCGATGATCGCTGTCTTTGTCTCGGAGGCAGGAGATTCACCGATGAATTCCCCTCCGCTGTTGGGATCATACACGATGGGCCTCATCGCTCCCGGGAGATGGTCTTTTGCGATGATATGACGGAACGCGACCATGTCTTCCCGTATGAGGTGATGGACGAGGCCGGGACCGAACCCGTCATTGGAATGTCCCACAAATACTGAACCGTCTTCCGACGCTTCGCTGGTGACCACAAAGGTGGTGCACCCGTCGACCGAAGAGATCCCCATCGCCATGACGAGGAGGAGGACGGGAAAAAGCAGGTGAAATTTCATGAATCCATTCACGCGGATTGAGTATTTATGTCCATCGAAAAATCAGTCCTGTCAGGCGAACCTCTCCCGGCACCCCTCGCACAACCTCACCCCGCTCTGCCGATCCAGCCACGCCGCCGGCTCCGGGACCAAGCACCGGCCGATCGATACGCTCACCCGTTCCATGCCTGAGGTGTCGATCACCCCTGGCAGCGGAGGTGCCGATGAACGCTCGCGTTCGACCGCATCCTGGTAACAGTGCCTGCATATCCTCCGGGCGGTCTGCTCTCCCTTCGGCCGGCTCTTCCGCTCCTGGGTGAGCCTCTCCCACGTAGCGGGTGTCCTTTCTCCCGCATACAAAACAGGCGGTCCGCTCGGGAACGTCCAGGCGCTTGTAGTCCCTGGCAGCGGCGGCCTCGTGGATTCCACCGGCTGTCATCGCCTGTCCCTCCATATACGCGGGTCTTAATACGACTGGTGCAGAAGAGTACGTGGCGGTCCCTTCATGGTTCCTGTTGGCGCTGGATTCGTGCGGGGGGCTGCCACTTATTGTGCTCTGCATCCCTGTAACCTCGTATCCTGGCTGTATAGGTCCGGCTGTACCCTCTGCAATCCGCTTCTCCCGGGCCAGCCCCGTTACGGGGCCAGGGATGTGGGAGAGGACTTTTTCTGGTATTTTGTGCATCTTCGTCTGTACACGGCCAATTCGAGTCAGCCCGCACGTCACCTGATTGCGGGAAAAGGACAGATACGCGAAAACCCTGTTGGGTGAAAGAAGGGTTGGGGATTTAGGCCGGAATGAAAGATCCCTTTTGTTCACAGAAATACCGGTGCAACTTTTCAGAAAAGATCCACAATAGCAGAAAAGAGAGTGCTATCTCTTCCCGAGCAGCCACTTCCACAGGGGGATGATATTGATGCCGTCATCGGTCTGCTCGGTATCTTTCGTGAGTATAATCAGCTCTTTTTCCATCTCCCCGTACTCTGCCGCGAACTCCCGGAGTCCGTCTTTCTCTCTTTCATGGATGGCATCGGTATAGGAGACGTTGATTGCAGTGAGAAGATTATCGGGGCCTTTCACGACAAAATCGACCTCTTTCTTCTTCTTCCAGTAGAATGGGGTGGTACCGGACCGAAGCAACTCGACAAAGACCAGGTTTTCGGCAAGTTTCCCCTCGTCTTCAGAAAAGCGGAAGGATACAGCGTTCCGGAGACCGTTGTCTATGCAGTAGATCTTCCGGTTCGGCCTCGTTTGTGCCTGCAGGGAATATGCGAAGTGCCGTACTTCGAAGAGGATCCTGGCCATCTCGGCAAAATGAATGTAGTCCTGGACAGCATCGATGTCTATTCCGAGCAGGTCCTTGAGACGGCGATAGGAATAGGGTGCCGTGATATTGGTAAAGAGATAATGGAGCAGCTCGGCAAGCGCCTTCTGGTTCCTGATCTCGTTGACCCTGATGATATCGCGGTACACGATGCTGTCGTAGTAGGCTTTGAGATAATCGTTCTTCGTGCGTTCATCCTCCTGAAGCACAACGATAGGAAACCCTCCCTCACGTAAATATCGCTTCAGGTGATTCAATATCTCGTATTTCCGGGCGACGAGTTCGACCGGGTCGTCAGGTATATCTATCCCCCGGAAAGAGAGGTATTCCCTGAAATCCAGGGGGAATACCGGAACAGGTAAGAAACGGCCGGAAAGCAGTGTTGATAATTGTGAATCCAGGAGGTATGAAGAGGAACCCGAGATAATGATTTTGTATGTCTTCCGGTCATAGAGGGATTTTATGATCCGTTCCCAACCCGGGATGCTCTGTATCTCGTCAAAGACAAGGTAGATTGGCCCCCTGGCAGGGATCTCCTTCCGGTAGGTATCAACCACTTTTAAGAGAGGATTTTCCAGGCTGGATATTTCAGGTTCGTCACAGTTCACGAAGAGAATATTCCTTGGTGGCACGCTCAGGTCATCGATGAGGTATTTGATAGTCTGGAAGAGGAGCGTCGTCTTCCCGGAACGCCTGACCCCGCTGAGTACCATGATCTCATCGGTCTCAAGGTATCGCTGGATTTTCGAGAAGTAGGAATATCGGGGCTTCCCCGTCTCAAATTTCTGTCCCGTCCACCATGGGTTCAGCGTGGTGAGGAGTTCGAAGAGTGTTGTCACGAGATAGTGTAGGGTTATACTCCTTCATAAACGTATTTTTTGTAGGGTTATAACCTGAC
>LKUF01000211.1 GCA_001412335.1 Methanolinea sp. SDB | reverse complement strand
GGGTACTTCATGGGCAATTCAGACGTGGGAATCTACCGTGTCGCGCTGCAGCTTGCATCGCTTGGTGTATTCGTCGCCCTCGCCCTCCAGAACGTCCTGTATCCGAAATTCAGCCTCTGGAACGAGGAGAAGAGGCACGACCTGATTGTCCGGTCCCTTGGGCGGGCATACACCTACTCCCTCGTCCTTGCCCTGCCCGCGTGTATCGGCGGCTGGATAATGGGAGACACCCTGATGTATTACCTGTACGGTGAGGTGTTTACTCCCGGAACGATTGCGCTCGGCATCCTCCTCGCGGTGCATGTGGTCTATATATTCGTCTATCTCCAGATGATGTGTCTCGGCGCCCTCGACCACCCCAGGGAGTCTTTCAGGGTCACAGCCATGGCAGCCGGGGTGAATATCGTGCTCGATCTCATTCTCATTCCAATTCTTGGTATTGCCGGGGCGGCTCTTGCAACATTCATCACGTTCACACTGTATGCAGTACTGGGGTACCGTGTCCTGTCAGGATTCATACCTGTTCGGTTCGAACGAACCGCGCTGAAAAACATCGTACTGGCCTCATCCCTGATGGGGATCACTGTCATCATCCTCCGGCTGGCCATACCTGTCATGAGCCTGTTCGCACTCTTCGGGACCGTTGTTCTCGGCGCAATCGTGTATTTCGTGATTCTCGTGAAGATCGACTCAGGTATTCACGACGAATTGAGGGAGCTTTTGGAACAGATGGGCGTGCCCTGGCCGGGATGGATGTGATTGGTGGACAGCGGTGCGAGTGGCAATAACCAAGTGAAGAAGCAGAAGGGATTGTTGAAGTTGGAGGTGCATTCCATAATCCGAAATTCAATGCTCGACCCCGGGAATATGAGGTCTCCCCCATTGCAAGGAAGGGCCTTGCATGGAAAACCGGGAGGAAGGAATGATCCCGGATATATCTTTCTCTGATCCTGTTCTCCAGGCCTTGACTCCGGCCATTATGGTATCCACCTCCGGAAACAATCCTGGGATGTCTCATTTGTGCTTTCCAACCCGCGAGGCAGCGGGATGAGGTTCATCTCCATAACCATCCAGGGGACGTCCCATTTGTGCTTTCCAAACCGTGAGGCAGCGGGATGAGGTTCATCTCCATAACCATCCAGGGGACGTC
>LKUF01000210.1 GCA_001412335.1 Methanolinea sp. SDB | reverse complement strand
TGAGTGTTTGGATTTGGGTCATGGAGATATTTGGCAATAGGTTCGTCATGCAGATACGGACCCGTGCAGTGATTCCTGCAGGGTCCAGAAGAGTTTTCCTGATTGTTGGAGTCAATTATAACTGAAGCGGATGGTTTTGATACGAATCATGAGTCATAGTACAACCCTGTTGGATCTGTTGAGGGGAACGTTTCTCATGTGAGGTGAAGGATCGTCACCACAATGCAGCGGCAACCAGGTAATCTGTTGAGGGGAACGTGTCTCATGTGAGGTGAAGGATCGTCACCACAATGCAGCGGCAACCAGATAATCTGTTGAGGGGAACGTGTCTGATGAAGCTTTAGGGTTTGGGCACCGGTTTGGCAGACAAGCCCCCGGTGGATCTGTCGGAGGGACCGGTACCCCCCTCCCGATCTTCTCTCTGGATGGTTTTTTAGTTCCGAATCAGTTCGAGCGACGTCCTGGCAGTCTTTCGTAACCTGCAGTCGGGGTCACTGGCAGCACGGGCGAGCACCCGCTCCGCTTCCCGGTACTTCATGGTCCCGAGGGCGGACGCAGCAGCATTCCTTATGACGCCATCTTCGCACGAGAGGGCTTTCATCATCACCGGCCCCGTGCTTTCATGACGATTTGCCCTGATACCGGCAGCGGCCGCCTCCCTCACGTACCATTTCTCCCGGGTGAGATGATCCAGGAGTTCCTGCAGCTGGCCGGGATCTGAAAGGTGGCTTATCCTGTCCACGGCATCCTGGCGCACGGTCCACTCGTCATCCTTGAGGTCACGCAACAACCGGATAACTGGATCCGCTGGTCTTGGACTCATCACATTACAATGGATCATAAGAAATATATATAAACTTGGGATGGAACGTTCTTTCCCACCAATTCACCACCGGGCACCTGTCAACACCCACGGTCTCCAGACAGGGCTCTCCCCGATCCCTCCCGAATCAGGATAATTCTATAAACTCGTACGCCGAAAATTTTCAACTGCATCTATACATGCCGACCAGAGGCAGCAAGGAGATGGTGCACTGACCGACAAGAAGCCAGTTTCGGGTGGATCGGGTGAAGAGATCATCAGGGTACGCCTTCCCAATAAGCGGAACCGCGAGATCTTCGCCCAGGCCCAGCTCATGATGGGGGCCAACCATATCCGGGTGAAATGTTTCGACGGGGTTACCCGTATGGGCCGGATAAAGGGAACGATCAAGAAGAGAGTCTGGATCAGGGAAGGAGATATTCTCATCGTGATCCCCTGGAGCTTCCAGGACGACAAGTGTGACATCATATACCGGTATACCGGTCCCCAGGTGGAGTGGCTGCGGAAAAACGGGTATCTGTGA
>LKUF01000209.1 GCA_001412335.1 Methanolinea sp. SDB | reverse complement strand
TCTTCGAAAACTGTATTACAAATTGAGAGATCGGGACGACAGCATCTGCAGGTTCAGCCTTTCGGGACTGGCGGAGAACGAGAATCTCCCTGGACGCTGGTATCGCGAATTCGATAGTGAGGATGCGTTCAGAAACAGGGAGGCTTCCAGGAAAGCTTCCTGGGACAACCGTCGTTCGTTCTGGATCCAGCGCGAGTACCTGCTACAGGCATTGTCTGATGTCGGTTTCGATATCGTCCTCGAACAGTATGATAACCTTGCCCCACACATCGCAGAAAATATTCTCCATGGCAGTTACAGGCGGGATAGCAGGGGGATATTCATCGGGATAAAATCCGGGGATTTGGCTGGATTTTAGAATTGAAAAAGCCGAGTATGTAATAACAACTGGCGTATTTTTATCTGTTCCCTTTGTATATGAAAATGGTTATGCCCTTTTTTGTATGCATATAGTTATTCAATAGCGCCAGCCAGTATGGGCTTGGGATCGCAATCAATGAGAAAGTGCCCTTCGATAAACCTCTTCGTAGGCTTCAATCATTTTTTCCCGAGTAAAATCGCGCCCTCCAATATCCATAGCATTCCTGCTTATTTCCGGATAATTATGAATAAATTCCCGAATTGCTCGTTCGAGCGATTCCAGGGAGTGGTTCTTCACGATGGAACCGCATCCATTTCTCCCAACATAATCTGCCATCGGTATTACATCACTGATAATTACCGGTTTCCCTGCGGCAAGTGATTCAATCATGGAATGTGGATATGATCGAATAACACGGGGATTTGATGCAAGGATTATTCCTCCATGAACGTTAGAAAAGATTGGGCCTATGTCGGTATACTCGTTGATAATCCGGACCCTGTCCTCAATTCCCAGTTTCTGAACGGTATCTGTTAGGATATCTTCAAAGAGTCCTCTCCAGAGTATTACAAGCCGGAGATTCTTCATCCTGGCTGCAACCCGTAAAAGAAGATCAAACCCTTTTTCATCGAATTGTTCGCGTGTCCATGGTGCAGAAGCCGAGAGCAGAACACATTCATCGACCAGGGGCAGGGTGGATTTCGTGAACCTGTTTGTGTCAACACCCGGATATATCATAGTTACCGGGCCTGGACCCCTTGACAAAGCTCTTTCCATGTCTCGTTGGGATCCAACAACTATCTCGATATTGTGCCATTTTCGATCCTGGACAGCTGTATCAATCCCTGCACCCACGGTAAACACGATTGGGCGCCGAAGAAACCGGAGGAACGGATATGGATAGAGTATAGGCGAGAATACATGATGGAGATCTACATGATTATCCAATTTTTTTAGCTGGGATCTTGCATGGAGACCT
>LKUF01000208.1 GCA_001412335.1 Methanolinea sp. SDB | reverse complement strand
GATCGCCTGTGCAGGTAGCGTCCCATTGCCCGCT
The DNA here is from genome assembly GCA_001412335.1 of Methanolinea sp. SDB. Classification (GTDB taxonomy): domain Archaea; phylum Halobacteriota; class Methanomicrobia; order Methanomicrobiales; family Methanospirillaceae; genus SD8. Next base: position 2,153 of record LKUF01000208.1, on the reverse strand, counting down.
TGGCGATTATTCCCTCCCAGCCCTTCCTGCAGGCCCCGCGGTAGTATTCCACCCCGTTTTCACTCCGGTGCTCCGTGTAACGCAGGGGATCTTCAAAGGAGATCAGATTTTTCAGGATATCCTTCCGTGTGAGAAGCTCGAGGGAGCAGAGATCAAAGCCGTCAAGGTACATCAGGTCAAAGAGGTAGAGATACACGGGAACATCGCTCCTCCTGGCCTTTCTGCGGTCCCGGATCTGCATGCGATCCTGCAACCGGGAGAAACTGGTGACTTCCCCTTCAAAGGCCACGATCTCGCCATCTGCGATGAAATTGGCTTCAACAGCCTCGCAAAACGCATCCTCGAGTTCCGGGTAGGTGTTGTTGAGCGTCTTTTCGTTCCGGGACATCAACCGGACTGATCTCCCTTCCCGAAAGACAAGGCACCGTTCGCCATCGAATTTCCGCTCGAAGATCCAATCCCCATCGGAAAATCGCCTGTCTGTAAGGGTGGCGAGCATCGGCTCCATGAAGTCAGGCTGATCCTCTGATGCCAGTTTTTCCTTCTTCTCTTCTGGTAGGCCTTCAAGCAGGGGATGCATAGCAATCATTGTAGCGGGTAGCGGGAAGAGGCAAATGTGTTTTGGTTCCGGACAGGTGATAAGACTGGAGATAGCCGGCCAAATGACGCTGTTTGATGAGTAAACGCCAAGGATCTTTTGGGTGGAGAGATCAGGGAAACAGGCACTCTGTGTCAGGATACGACCACTTGAACACCGCCAGAAGCTTTTTTCAAAAACCTATATGTAGTGGCGCGGAGATGGTAGTATTCAGAGGAGATGCAAAAATGGCAGAATTGTTTAATCCAACCCTTGCGAAAGTGATCGAGGTCATAGGAAGTTCGAGCATCAGCTGGGAAGACGCGGCGAACAATGCCGTTAAGCAGGCCGCAGAGACACTCAGGAACATCAAGGGAGTCTGGCTGAAGGAGTGCACGGCAAAGGTCGAGAATGGAAAGATCGTCGAATATCGTGCCAACGTAAAAATTTCATTTATCCTGGAGAAGGAGGATTAATCCCTCTCCTGTATTTTTTTCCTGCCACATGACATCCCGCTGCTCGCAATCGTTTTCAGACGGTCCTCTGCATGTTCAGGCGCCTGCGTTTCTGCAGCAGACATGGGAAGGTATGAGGACCCTTCTTCGTATTCTGCGTTTTTGTCTTTTCGGGCATTTTATACAGATTGCTCCCATCCCTGGCCCATGTCGATAAGAGGCCGGAATGGAGTCTGTGGCCGGGAGCCGATTCCTCGATCTCTCCCCTGGTCCCGAGGATTTCTATGTGCATTGGCACTAATCAGGTCCTGTCTCCCGTGACTCCCTCCCGGATCCAGGCCCATGCCTGTCGCCGCCTGTCGTGGTTGAAGAAACGGGTCTCGGTATCCTGGAAGACGAAGAAGAAATCATGAAAACCTGTTCCCATTTTGTCCCATCCTTCCTCGCCAACTATCGCTTCCCGCTCGATATACAGGATTTTTCGGTCCTGGTCGAGGAAATCTTCAAGCTGTGCACCCAGATCTTCTCCCTTGTAGTCGATGATCTCGACCACCAGCCGGATAATCCCATACGTGTCGCTCGCCTCTTCCAGCGCCGGGATGAGGACATCTGTCAGATCCTCTTCACTGATCAACCCGGAAAACCTGAAACCAAGGATGTGTCCCGATGATTCGGGCAATACCTCGATCATCTTTTGCACCCTGCCTTGTGGTTTATTTGAATTACGTACTGCTCATTATCGTTGGCGAGGGCTTTTTGCAACCTGTCGATTTTATCGTTACCTCTCATTCGATGTGCGTCTGCCGGATTCATGTATTCACTCCCGACCAATCGATCTCCCGGTGGCTCATATCAGATGGATTGCTCCCATCCCTGGCCCATGTCGATGAGCGGCCGGATCTCGATGATCTCGAATTTAACTGCGGCATCCATCATGTTTGCCGCCGCTTCACCGGCCACCCGTGCTAACTGGCTCTTGAGCCCGTCCAGGAGCGGTCCCGACGTCGCAAGATCCGTTCGTTTCAGGTAGACACGGACGCCTTTCCAGTCGGTGATCGTCTCACCCGGTTCCATGATGAGGAAGACGGCATACGGGTTCTCCTGGAGGTTTGCAAGAGTCC
>LKUF01000207.1 GCA_001412335.1 Methanolinea sp. SDB | reverse complement strand
CAGGAACATGTCAGATCGTCTCCTTCAGTTTTGCAAAAAGCTCGTCGGCCATCCGTGTCGGGTCGTCCGTCTTCGTAAGCGCAATCCCCAGTTCGTCTGCGAAGTCCCAGAGCAGCTCGATGCACCGGGCATAATGGGGACAGGCCCCGCAGTCCCCTTCGTGCTCGTACCAGACCTGGACGTCGTGTTTTGACGAGATGAAGATGATTGCGTTCGTTTTAAATGGAATGGACCGGCCAAAGAGGACGCCCTTCTCGACGTTCACCTGCTCCACCTCGATCCGGTTCGAGTTCGCCATGGAAAGAAGCGTCGTCCTGATCTTCTCGTCCATCGTCAGGAGGGCCCGCGAGACCGCCTGCCGGGAGATGCCGAGCAGGTGCGCAATCGTGATATTGGGGTGCCCGCTCCGGCGAAGCTTCCAGAACTCGAACTGTTTCTCGTTCGTGGGCAGTAACATACCGTCAACATATGAATGTTGACTATTTAAACCTTCGTGCTCCAGGACAGTTGAGAGAGCAGGATACAGGGTATGGGTATCTCTTTTCATTCCTCCTCGCGTGAGGAACAGGAGAATCTACAGCAACAGGCGGGCAGGACACTCACGTTTTCCCGGTTTTGATCTTGCCCTAAGGACGCAATTTCAATGACGGGATCTCGGAAATCGCGTTGGATTGCAGCATTAAAATGAAAAATTCTTTACCGGGATGGGATTTGTCCGGAAAAAAAGTTGGAGTCGTCAAAAAATGATATCATACTCACACGATACCTGGATCGGGCCGAAACTGTCGATTGTCACAGACAAATTCTCCACATCCCTGGGCAGGGACTCGATTTTACACCGGTAATCATAATGGGAATTTTTCCCGCCGGTCGATTCGACGTTCCAGAGATATCGAACCTTTCCGTCATCGATCCTGTAGGACCCGTGTATGGGCTCGTCATCAGAGATGGTATACGTCCACTCCCGTCCGTCGGGCATCACTTCGATATAATCGGGATCTTCTGCAGAAACCGAAAAAACCAGCTCGACAGAATCGGCTTTTGCATCGACGCTCTCCAATGTGATGGTTATTCCTTTGTCGGTTATTGACCGGTTCATGACGATCGATCTCTCCAGCGTTCCTCCCGCCGGCCGAATCGCGATCTCTGCAATCTGTTCTCCAAGAGATCCCTGATGGATACTCTCGGTCTTGCCGTCGTAACGCATGACATCGGCTATTTCGAGAACGTAGATGGCGGGAGCGACCCGGAATCCCCTGTCGTTCCTCTGGTCCCATTGTATCGTGTGGACGATATTCCCGCCGGGCTCTATGGTTGCAGTATCATCTACCCGCAGATACCTTCTCGTAATCCTCGCCGGGTTCGAGAGATCGGCAGGGTCTTTTATGAAAAACGCCGGGGGGAAGTTGTCTATGACAATAGGGAAGCCTCCCCTGTTTGCAAAGATCACGTCGATCGAGACGTTTTCTCCCGATACAACCGGGAGATATTCTGGAACAGTATCGATCACGAGACCCTGGTAGTCTCCCGTAGGCTTGTCGGAAACGCTGGTATAACCTGAATACTCAGGCCATACATCCGATCCCGGGAGGATAATCCATTCTCCTTTCGGGTTGACAGTATCCGGCTCCATGCACCCGCATGCGAGCAGGGTTCCGGCAACCAGGATGAAAAATGCGTATTTCATATGGGTATTGGATTTCATCTCCTCCACTTTTTGGGCGGGGGATATAAAAATGCAGCCGACTGAATAAAAAGGAAGATCTGGCGAGCATAACAGTCCAGGTGCGGCCCACATTCAAAAGATCCGCAGGCAAAAGACCATGTCTCTTTGTGACCAGGTACATGTCATGAAGGTCCTCGGGATTGGCGGGAGCCCACGGGTGAACGGAAACACCGATTTGATCCTCGCGACAATCATCACCGGCGCAAAAGATGCCGGTGCAGAGACAGAGACCGTGCATATACGCGATTGTTCCATCACCCCCTGCATCGGCTGCGAACAGTGCAGGAAAGACCTCACCTGCTCGCGGTTCCTGGACGGGATGCAGCTTTTGTATCCGAAGGTCGAGGATGCCGACGCACTGGTCCTCGGATCGCCCACCTACAATTACAATGTTCCCGCCGGGATGAAAGCATTCATCGACCGGCTCTATCCCTATTACGTCTTCTCCGACGACCGCCCACGCAGATACTCGAGCCGTCTTGCGGACAGGACCAGGACGGCCATGGTCTTCGCCGTGTGCGAGCAGACGGATCCGTCCGAAAAAGGCTTTACCCTCGAGGCGATGGCACGACCGCTTGAAGCCCTCGGCTACGAGATCAGTGAGAAGTTCCCCATCCATGGGTTCTTTGACAGGGGTTCGGTCCGCGGCGATGAAGCGGTGATGAAGAGAGCATACGTGACAGGATACCGACTCGTGAAAGGGGGAGTAGCAGGGGATGCGAAGACCCGAGGCTAACAGTTTTTGAATCCTCTATCCAGCGTGGCTATCAAAAGAGACAGGGATCAGGGACTTTCCCGGTGCTCCAGGCAATAACTCCTCACATCATCCCCATCGGGACCTCTTCCTGCTCCTCCCGGTCCAGGTAGTCGGGGTGGATCTCGAGCCTCGTCAGCAAAACGAGCACGAGGATGACTATTCCGACAATGAACGCCCCGAAAAACGCGATATCAAACCCGGCGTTGAGCACCTGGACCTGGATATCCACGGGTGCGGCCGTTGTCACGTGCCGGTGGTTTGCGACCGTTGACATCCCCCACAGGAGCGCCAGGTTGAAGCAGGCGATCCCGAGCGGCATCGGCGCGAACCGCTCGAGCGAGGTGAGGCTCGAGACCATGCCCTGGTAGGGCTTTCCAACCGAGTTCATGATCATGTTGGTGAGCGGGGTGACAAGCAGGCCGAGCCCGAACCCGATAAGAAAGAGGGTCCCGATGATCTGCCCGAGCGTTGAGTCTACCCGGAGGGTGGTCAGCATGAAGTAGCCGAGGACGATCACGAGGCTTGCGGCGATGCCCATCCTTCTCCCACCGACGCGGTTGAAGAGCACGCCTGCGGCGACCCCGGAGACCATCATCGCAAAGGACAGGGTCGTCATGATGATTCCTGCGGAGGCGGACGAGAACCCGTGCACGTACTCGAAATAGAACGGGAAGAGGTAGTTGATCCCACCGAAACTGAAGAAGAGCAGGCACATCGCGAGGTTTGCAAACAGGAAGTTCCTGTTCGAGAAGAGCCGGAGTTCAAGGAGCGGGTCCGGAACCCTTCGTTCGTGGTAGACAAGGTAGGAGAGGGAGACTGCTGCAACAACGAGGGCGGCAATAATTGGAAGCGACGTCCACCCGAGCGTGAGACCTTCGGAGATGGCGAAGATGAGTGTTGCGAGCCCGACGAAGACGAGGACGCCGCCCCGGTAGTCAAAACCGGAGAGGTTCCCCACACGGCTGTCCTTCGGGACGACGCGCAGGCCGAGGAGGATCGCACATATGCCTATCGGCACGTTGATGAAGAATATCCAGTGCCAGGAGAGGTAATCGGTGAGGAGACCCCCGACGGTCGGACCGATCGCGGTCCCGAGCGCAGCGATCGTGATGACGATCCCCATGGCTTTTCCCTTCTGGTCGAGCGGGATGTACTCGGTGACCATCGCCGGCGCAATTGCGGTCATCATGGCGCCCCCAAGCGCCTGGAAGACACGTGATACGATGAGGAGATCGAAGGATCCGAACATGTCCGGCAGAAGGCCGCACATGAACGACCCGATGGTAAAGATCGCAAACCCGGTAACAAAGATCCTCTTGAACCCGATGAGATCAGAGATCTTGCCGAATATGATCACGCACCCGGCCATGGCGATCAGATATGCTGTCGCCACCCACGAGACGGTGGTCGTCGATATCTCGAACGATTCTGATATGGTGGGGAGTGCGATATTCACAATGGTCCCGTCAAGCGATGCCATGAAGATGGCGAGCGAGACGGATACGAGAAATAGTACATAGCTTTTTTTTTGGCCCGATCCAGGAGAGGCACCCATACGTACTGGTATTTTTTCGATGCGTGAAAAAGAATGTTGTTTTATCGCCCGGGAAAGAGCGACATGCCCCCAACCGTCATTGGAAAACCCCTGCCGGCCACAGCCCGTTTACGTACTGTTAAGGAATATGATGCCCCACCATATGCCGGATATACCGGAGAGTTCTACGATGCCAAAACTTACCTCCACTCTGTTCTGCCTCCTTTTTATCATCGGAGCCAGTTTTATCTTTTTATCCGGCTGCGTAAACGAGGAGACACCGGCCGCCGGAAACGGGGACACAATCCCGACGGGCGTTGCCGATCACAGCCAGGAACCCGATTACCAGGATTCGTATTACTGGCTTATCCTTCCGTCCATTGAAGAGAAGGTCGACGTGTTCTATGTCTACCCGACGGTCAGCAGCAGCCCGGGCGGTTTCATGGATATTACGAATGAGTCGGAACGTCTGCTCGCAGAGGGCATGCTGGAGGCACAGGCAAGTGTTTTTGCATCACGTGCCAACGTGTTCGCGCCCTACTACAGGCAGATGTCGACAGGGGTCGCGGTGACCCAGGGTTCCCTTGCAACCGATACTGAAGAGTTCAAGCGCGGTGCGGTTGACGTCCAGGACGCCTTCGACTACTACATCACCAATCTCAACGAAGGCCGCCCGTTCATCATCGCAGGCCACAGCCAGGGAACGATGGCACTGATCGAACTCATGAAAAACCGGTTCGGCGACGACGAAGACCTCCGAAACCGCCTGGTAGCCGCCTATCTCATCGGGTACACGGTCACTGACGCCGATCTCGAGGCAGCCGGGCTCACCATGGCAGAAGGAGCCGAAGATACGGGTGTCGTCGTCACCTACAACACGCAGTCAAAGACCTCGACCGGCGGACCGATGCTGATGGCCGGAGCGCACTGCATCAATCCGCTCAACTGGAAGACCGATGACACCTACGCTCCCGCCTCGGAGAACCTGGGTGCACGGTTCTACAATGACTCGACCGGAGAGTTCCTCCGGGAAGTGGATAACTACTGTGACGCACAGATTGACCTGGAGACCGGAGCGCTCACGACGACGATTCCCGCGGGTGAAGACCTTGATATCGGCCCGTACTCCGAAGGCGTGTACCACCGCTACGATTACGCGTTCTGGTACAGGAACCTGGAGAAGAACGTCGGTGAAAGGATCGATGCGTATCTGAACCAGACAGCCAGTTCGAATCCATGACGGGAGTCCATACCGACAGGATGGCCCTGGAGGGTCTGCGAGGGATGGAGCTTGGAATTCCCACGACTCTGCCTCCTTTCGATCCTGACAGTGACGTGCCGGACGCCCCAGACTATTCGGACCCGGAGAGCTGGGTCGCCCTGCCCGGGCACTTCAGCTCCAACAACCAGCCCGTGGACGTTTTCTGGGTCTACCCGACCGTTCTTTCCGACAACTCGACCTATCTCATGAATACTCGCGATCCCGGTCTTCGGGAGAAGGCGGCCTGGACCCTGGTTGAGCAGGCGAGCATATTCGACGGACTGGCAAACATCTACGCACCCTACTACCGGCAGAACAACGTCTTGATCAACCCGCTGATGCTTACCGGTGCGGGACCGATCTTCGGGCTGGGGCAAAGCGACCTCGTCTCCGCGTTCCGCTCCTTCATGGTGCAATTCAACAGGGGAGAGCGGCCGGTCATCCTGGCCGCCCACAGCCAGGGTTCGGTCAGGGTCGTGGAGCTTGCGAAGGCCGGAGAACTCCTCTTCGGCGATCCTGCCTCGCTGGAACGGCTCGTTGCGGCCTACGTCATCGGGTATTCGGTCACGCAACCGGATCTCGACGCGAATCCCCTGATCAGGATCGCCAGGAACGCGACTGATACGGGCTGTTTCATCACATACAACACTATATCGGACGAAGAAGGGAAGGAGAAGGAAGCCCCGACCGTCCGTCCGGGATCGTTCGTGGTCAACCCGCTGACCTGGAAGACCGACACGGAGTTTGCGCCTGCGTCAGCCAATCGCGAAGCGGTCTTCTTCAGGCACGGTGATCCGGAACACCCGGCCAGGTACCCGAACTTTGCAGCGGCCCGGGTTGTGAACAACGCTCTGGTGATCATGGATGTCTCACATCCCGAAGAACTGCCGGCGACGAGCGTCACATTTCCCGAAGGCGTGTATCACATGTACGACTATGCTATCTTCTACGGAAACCTGCGAAAAAACGTCGAAGACCGCATTCGTTCGTATTTTTCGGAGTATGGGTGCCGGTAACGTTTAGTATCCTCTGGGAGCGGAGTGATCTCTTCTGTCCTTTTTCCAAGAGCAACCTGTGGCTGGATTTTTCTCATTGGGTTGTTTCAAAATTATCTACAAACCTTCGAACCGCCTCGATCGGAATATATGCGTACATGGTTCTTTCTCCCCGTGTCGTAACAGAGACCTGAATATGAAACGGCTGTTATCCAGATATCGCCACACGGGGAGAACCGATGAGGTGCAACCGGAGGGGGCTTGAGAAGACAGACGCCCTTTTTTTCGGGTTATACGCAGTTCCTGCATTCGATCGGGAAAAATGACGAAAACATCGCCAATAAACCAAGTAAAGCAATGTAATGCTTTATGCCGGGCTTTGCATTGATCTGGTCAGCAGGGCTCCCTCAAAATCCGGCCCTGAGAAACTACATTGTCAGTATCCTGAACTATTTCAACACCTATATCTGGAAACAGAATTTTCCTTTATACATGACTGAACAACCCGCCCGACAGAAGATGACCCCGAAAGAGCTGATGATCGTGATCGTCATCTCTCTTGGCTCATTCATGGCCGGGCTGGATGCAACCATCGTGAATATTGCCCTTCCCACGATATCGAAGGCATTCGATGTCTCGACCGTTACTGCATCCTGGGTTTTGAATGCATACCTGATCATACTTGTCAGCTTACTGCTCGCCGCATCCCGCCTGGGGGACATGAAGGGCTACCGGAAGGTCTTCATGGCAGGGTTCGTGATCTTCACTATCGGCTCTGCATTATGTGGGCTTGCCCCCTCAATTACGCTCCTTATTGTCTCGCGTGTCTTCCAGGCTGTCGGCGGGGCGGTCATCGCAGCCCTGGGAGCGGTCATGGTCACCAGCTACCTTGCTCCCTCCCTTCGCGGGCAGGCGCTTGGTATCGTGGCCATGTTCACCATGCTCGGGGCCGCCCTCGGGCCGGTGGTCGGGGGATTCCTCACCAGTGCATTCTCATGGCGGTTCATATTTTATGTGAACATCCCGGT
>LKUF01000206.1 GCA_001412335.1 Methanolinea sp. SDB | reverse complement strand
TTTTTGGGGCGGCGGCATTCATCCTGTTGGGGGTTCGGGGGCAAGAGCCTGCTTGGGTGTTTGCATGATCAGGGATCCTCACCCACACAAGATGGCGAAGAACCCCAAAATTTGCTTCGAAATCGTCCAATATTACAAAATAAGTCTGAATTCGAAATTGAACCATTTTTATCCGTTTATATCTCGAATAAAAAGTTTTAATGTTGCATACATACAAGAATGTTGCCATGGTTGTTCCGACAAAGGTCTTCTTCACCAAAGGAGTGGGCATACACAAAGACCGCCTTGCTTCGTTCGAACTCGCCCTTCGAAAGGCAAAGATAGAGAAATTCAACCTGGTCTATGTATCGAGCATATTCCCGCCGAATTGTAAGATTGTTACCGTGGAGGAGGGGACCGGCATGCTCGAGCCAGGGGATATCACCTACTGCGTGATGGCAAAAAACGATACACGGGAGCCAAACAGGCGTATATCGGCGGCAATCGGTCTGGCTGTCCCGAAAGAGGCCAGGGAGTACGGATACCTCTCTGAACACCATGCGTATGGGGAGACCACAGAGATAACCGGTGAATATGCCGAGGACCTGGCCGCGACAATGCTTGCAACCACGCTCGGTATCGAGTTCGATATCAACAAGGCCTGGCAGGAGAGGGAACAGATCTACAAGGCCAGCGGGAAGATCTTCAAGACACAGCAGATATGCCAGTCCGCGACCGGCGACAAAAAAGGCCTGTGGACAACCGTGCTTGCGGCTGCAGTATTTGTTGTCTGATTACCTAGATCTCATTTTTCTTTCCGTCGGCGAGCTTGACCACAACTTTTCCGCCGTCCGATGGATAATAGGTGAGGGTCCGCCCGACAGAACCTCCGACACACTCCGCCTTTACCGGGATATTTTTTTGTTTCAGGTTCTCTTTGATTGCGGTGATATTTCTCTCGCCGATGTTTAGGTTTTCGGACAATGTCTTGAACATGGCCGCCCCTCCGACCATCTTGGCCACCAGTGCGGTCTTTCTGCATCCCTGCCCGACAAGGATGGTGACAAGCGTATCTATTGCCGTGTCGGCAAATTTACCCGGTCTTTCGGTCCGGCCGCCTGAATCCGGGAGCATCACGTGAGCCAGCCCCCCGATACACTTTTCGCTGTCGTGAATGACCAGGCCCACGCAGGATCCAAGTCCGATCGAGGACATGGGCCCCGGTCCCACGGCGTGATCTCCGATACCGATAATGACAACCTGGTTCCAGTCGTTTTGGTTTTTTTCCATCGCAGAGGCTCCCACATTCAGGGGGTTAACAGCTTGTCAAGCATTGCAAGTATATCAGTCAGCATCGGGGGGTTTGGGAGAAGGAAGAGGTTGCTTGTGATCTTATGCTGGTCGCTCTTCAACTCGGTCCGGAAGAGCACAACTTCATTGATATCAAAGGCGTCCTGTGCGGTGATGATCGACTGGAATGCGGCATGAGGCATATCGACGATCAGCGAGGGCGGAGAGGGAAGCATGATCACGTCCAGGAGACCGGCGGTTGCATCAAGAAACGCGGACACCATGATGTTTCCGATCTCGAGCAGCGCACTCTCATCCATCTCGGTCAGGTCGCGGTCGAGTTCGGTCATGCCGAGCATCGCATTTGTCAGGCGGATAACAGAGTTCTTGGGAATGTGCAGGAGCACATAGCCCCCTCCCGAGACCTCCCCTGTTATCTGGAAGAGAACGAGAGCTGCGATCTCGTCACCGACATGTTCGTATACTTTCGATATATCTATCAGGTGGATTTCCGGGACATCCATCTCGATATTTGACATCAGCATCGTGGACAGTGTTGTTGCGGCATGTGCAGCCCCAATGTTTCCCAGTTCCCGTAATGCATCACGTTGTGTATCGCTCAGATCCATGTTCTTTACATCTCCTTTAGAATTGAATTCACGTCGAGTACGGGTACGACCTCTCCATCTCCGGGGATCGTCACACCGCTCACACCTCTGCACAGGCCGACAATCGTAGAAAGCGGTTTGATCACCACCTCCTGCTGACCTTCGATCATATCGACTGCAAGCGACCGTTTCCTGTTCTGGTTCTGGAGAATGACCAGTATCTCGCTCTTCTCCGATCTTCCAAACATATCGTCGAGGCGGTCAAGGGCGAGCACCTCGTCGCGAACGACAATAGCCTCCTGCTGACCTATCCTGTGGATCTTCCCCTCGGACAGGCTTGCAACCTCGACAACGTTGTTCACAGGGATTGCACATCTCCGGTTGTTTATCCTTACCATCATGACATTGACGATGGCCATGGTGGGAGGCAGCAACAGTTCGAATTTTGTCCCCCTGCCTTCTGTTGAATCAACCCTGACGGTTCCTTTCAGTGATTCGATGGAATTCTTCACCACGTCAAGGCCCACACCCCTGCCGCTGACATCCGTGATTACTTCGGCCGTGGAGAACCCGGGGCGGAAGAGGAGTTCGTATGCCTCTTCTTTGGAGAGTTCCGCAGCGGCTTCCCTGGTTATCAGACCGGCACGAATAGCCTTTTCTTTTACTTTATCAGCATTTATGCCGCCACCGTCATCCTCGATCGTGATGATAACATTGTCGCGGTCCCTCCTGGCTGAAAGCAGAAGTGTGCCTTTCGGCGGTTTTCCGGCAGCCACCCTCTTTTCAGGGATCTCGATCCCATGGTCTATGGCATTGCGAATCAGGTGGAGGAGGGGATCATTGAGACCATCCATGACGCTCCTGTCGAGCTCTGTCTCTCCGCCCTCGATGATGAACTCCACCTCCTTTCCTTCACGGTGTGCAAGGTCACGGACGGTACGCGGGAACCTGTTGAAGGTGTGATTGAGGGGGATCATCCGGATCTTCATCATCAGGTTCTGGAGGTCTGATACGGATCTCTCCACCATGTTCAGTGTCTCATCAAGCTCCTTGATCCGGTATTTTTCTGCGACCTGCGTGATTCGACCACGATTTATGACCAGGTCCTCGATCAGGTTCATCATCCTGTCAAGGCGGGTTATTTCGACCCGGATATTCTTGATCTCCTTGCTCCGATCGGCCTTCTCCGCTTTTCCACCAGGAGGGGTCTTCTCCGCTGTCTTCCCTGGAACAATCGTTTCGGGAGGGGGCGGGCTTACGGTCACTGCCTCCGTGATCTCTGCCTGGTGCACGTCCGTCCCGGAGGTTATTATTTCGAGGGCCTCCCGGCCTGCATC
>LKUF01000205.1 GCA_001412335.1 Methanolinea sp. SDB | reverse complement strand
GGACTCGTATCGACCTTGGTCCCGGGTCCATCCTCGGCGTTGGCCCGGAGCTCAACTCGAATATCACCATATACCGGGACGGGTTCTGCATCACGTCCCCGCATATTGGAAATGTCAGGAACCCGCGGACATACGAATACCTCCAGGAGACCATAGAGCGTTTCGGCACCCTGCTTGGATCAGGATATGACCTCATCGCCCACGACGCACACCCCCAGTTCCTCTCAACCCGCTATGCGAGGGAACTGGCAGAGAGTTCCGGCTCCGAACTGGTTCCTGTCCAGCACCACAAGGCCCACATTGCCGCGACCACCCGGAGACCATGTATCGGAATCGCAATTGACGGCGTAGGGTACGGGGAGGATGCAACCATCTGGGGTGGCGAGATCTTTGCCGGGGAGGCACCCGGATACCGGCGTTTCGGGCACCTGGAGACCGTGCCAATGCCGGGCGGCGACCTCGCCACCAGGTTTCCCGAGCGGATGCTCTACGGGATGCTCCCGGAGCCAGAGACAGCTGATATCCTCTCCTCACGGGGATGGACTGATATCGAGATAGGTGTGCTTGATACGCAATTAGCGAAGGGGATTAACGTCGCCCGTACAAGCAGCACCGGGCGGGTGCTCGATGCCGCCTCGGCGTTGCTTGGCATCTGCAGGGAACGGACCTATGACGGCGAGCCGGCAATGAAACTCGAGTCCCAAGCCGCTGGAGGAAAGCCCGAACCCTGGGACGTTGTGTTCGAACGGGACGGAGACTGCGAGATCCTCTCCACGAGGTCCCTTTTAAGAGACGCCCTTTCACGGGTGGGACGATCCGGACTGGATGAGACCAGGGAGATCCAGGACATCGCGGCATCGTTCCAGCACAACCTCGCCAGGGGAATTGCAGGGCTCGCGATCCATGCGGCACAGGAATTGGACATACCGCTGGTCGCACTCTCCGGGGGTGTCGCCTACAACTTCGCGATCAGGGAGACGATCAGGCAGGAAGTAACAGGTGCGGGCCTGGATCTCGTCACGAATGCCGAATATCCCCTGGGTGACGGATGTATATCATACGGGCAGTGTATCTGTGCCGGTTCTCAAAAAAAATAGGATTCAACGGAAAAAATCAGAAGATGATTTTGGGACGCAGGTAGATCACCGGGATGAAGGTCGTTCTCCCGGTAGTGATCGAAATCGTCCTCTCATCTGTCACGTATCCTTCCCTGGAGACGGTGAGCACGTGGTTTCCGGGGGAAATCCCTGATATCCGGCTCCCAAAGGAAGACGTGTACCCGACGAATTCCCCGTCAATGAAGATCTCTGCGCCAGCCGGGCTGCAGTACATGATAAAGAGACTCCCCGTTGTGCCGGGCAGGGGGGTTGTTGTGACTGCTGTCGTAGGTGATGTGGTGAGCGTCGTTGTAGTGGGGGTCTGAGTTTCGGTCGGAACGGTTGTTGCCGGTGTTGTTGGGGAGGTTCCCTTGACCAGGGTTACCCTGGGTGGTGTGGCTATGCCGCCGACTGGGACGGTCACCGGGAACGTCTGGGCCAGGTAGCCTTCCTTCATGACAGTGAATGTCCGCACTCCGGCAGGCACGCTGGGTATGATGATGTTTGTCCTGCCCTTGTCCACCCCGTCAACAAGCACTGTCGCTCCCGTCGGGTAGGAGTTGACAAATACCGTCCCGTATCCGGCCGGAGCGGTCGTGGGCACCGTCGT
>LKUF01000204.1 GCA_001412335.1 Methanolinea sp. SDB | reverse complement strand
TGAAATCACCTCCAGGCGAGGGGCGGGACCGATTGAAAAGAGACGGTGAAGAGAAAACTCACTGATTAGATGAATAATTAAAAAAGATAATTAAAATATATTTGGATGAAAGAGTGAGGTTGATTAAAAATACGAAATTAACGTAATAATTCACCTAGTTCCTTGATTTTCCCCTCCACATCGTCGTCATACCGTATAGTAAACACCGTATATCCCATCAGATCAAGCCTATTTCTTTTCTGAAGGTCATCCCTTTTCTGCGCTTCACTATCATGGTCCGGGCCGTCAACAAAGAGAAGAATTGAATGTCCTCCCTTATTATACGTAAAATCCGGGCGAGCGATCATCACATCACCTTCTGTAACAACTCCTTGTGCATTGTCCGGAATGGGGAGACCTGCCTGATAAATTGCCGCAAGGACCTGTTTTTCCAATGTTGATTCGCACAACGACAGCAGGTGTTCATAATTTGATTGAGTTGATGGGGACGAGTCTTTAGCAATGTTGATATCTGCCCGTAAAAGGTTTCGAAGAATCGGAAGCACCAGTTTTCTATCGAGAATATCGTGATCGTACTGATTGTAGTAATTACAGAGGCATTCGTAGCAGGCGCGATCACACTTTTTCTCTTCATATTCGTGGAGGATAGTTAGGGACTGCCTCATAATGTCGTGGAATGAAGATCGGTTCAGCAAGGATTCAAGTATTCCTGCGCCGCCTTCTGATGTTTCGTAAAGGATTATGCTTGATTTTTCCTTATTCTCCGGATCTGGCATCAGGAAATACTTGACTTCATCCACATCGACATTCATGCTGATCTGAATTCCTTCGATGATTGCCTGTGCAAGAGTCGTGAAAAATGATTTGAATAATTCTTCTGGGAGAGGATCTCCTTCTTCGTCAAGGAGCTCAGGAACATCGATCTTAATGACATCGTGCCGGGTGTCGGTATACAGAATAATATTCTCTATAATGTTTTCTTCAGTTCCTCTTCTCCAGCAGCGTTTCAATTCATTGTTTGAATCGAGATGATCCTTCACACCATTTTTGCCAAATATCCAACGGTTGCAGGCTGTGCAGAGTGTAAATCCTGCTACTGGCTCGTCTTTATCGGTTGGAACCGGACCATGGTTTATACTGACAATCTTGCCTGAATGATCATATGACAGCGATAAAAGGGGGTTTTCTTCTGGTCCTGCGATGAAAAATTTTCTGGTATTTGAAGGGGTATAATGACGGGTCACATCATAGCCCAGGCGCTGACGTTCTTCTTCATCACTTGTGATCATCGTTCGTGACTCGGCAAGCTGATCGGGCATCTCAATTGAGTGTGGATGAATTGCCAGATTTTCAAGAGATGAACCACAGTTTCTGCATGCACCGCCGGTCATTGAGATCTCGCGTTCATCAAGGTAAACTGCATCGCAATATGGACAGATCAGAACAGAACTCATCGCAGGCTGATTGTTTTCAGTGCGTAAACGGGGGGTCTTCACTGAATACCGGTTCCCTCTGAAATAGACACTGTTTCCTGGGGCATATTCGACAAGAGCAATATTCCTGTCCCGCCTCATTTCTGCTTCTTCTGTTCCGAAAACTCCCTTATAATTGATTGCAAGTGCGGTGACCTGTGTCGGGAATCCATAATTGGGGAGGAAACCCTGGGAAGAGAGATATCGGTAGGTAGTAAAATCACCCCCACCATTCCGCATATCAGAGAGTTTTTTCTCGATTGAGTCCCTCCTTCGTTTATAGGCGCCTCTCTGCCGATCTGATATTCTCCCCCGCTGGAGAAACATATTGATCTCTTCCAGTTCCCGTGCAAGGGCACGATATTCGCTCCTGAAGAGATTGAAGGCTCCATCAAAAGACAGCACAAATGAATCCACCGTTTCCTCGAAAAATGCATCATCAAGCCAGTGAACTGATTGTTTTTCCCCGGTCAGTACCTGGTTTATTGCATTGAGAATATTTTGCCTCTCTTCTTCTACCATTTCACTCAACCGCGTCCGACTCAAGGTTTCAGTGGATTCAGAAGTGGATCCTTCCGAGAATAATGGGAGGTTCTCTCTCTCAAAATCAAGGATTCCATCAATTTTCTGGGGAATTTTCAGTGTGATAATCTCAAGAATGAGTGCATGAATATGAGCCCGGATAAGCATTTTGTTATCGAGCAAAAACCGCGGAGATGCAATCTTTCCTGATATCATTTTCCCCGGGTATCGATAGAAATACTGGTCGTGAGGTCCCCTTCGCGAACCGACGCCACAAAAGGTTAGAATCATGGAAGCCTGTGATTTTCTGCCTGCCCGTCCTGCACGTTGGGCATAGTTGGAGGGTGAAGGGGGTACATTTCTCAAATAGACCGCAGAAAGAATTCCAATGTCGATTCCAAGTTCCATCGTAGGGGTACAGACGATAACATTCAGGATGTCTTTGGAATTTTTAAATCGGGTCTCCAGCACCTTTCGTGTCTCACCATCTACCTGACCGCTGTGCTCCTCTGCATGGAGCTGGACCGATTCGCTGAATGATCGGGTATACTCTCTTCTGAAATAATTATTGGAGAGATCACGAGGTATGAGGTCAGTACAGTTGGGATTGATACAGAGATTGAGTTCGTGGAAATGATTCACCTGACCACACTTCCGGCAGACCATTGACTGCCCCGGCCCGGCAAACGAGAGTTTGATAATTTCCGGGTTGATCATTAAGATTCTCCCTATCCGGGGGATATTCTCTCTCCGTAACCCCCCCTGATCTGCAAGAACGCCTGCAACATATTCTACAACCTCCTTCGCCTCATCGATTGTCTCTGGTCCCAGTGCTTTGTTTGTCCATCTGACAAGCGAACTGTTTGCATGGGTAAGGCGATACACAGATGCATATGGACTGACCCGTCGTGCCTCATCGCTGTATCCTGTTGGGCGGGTTGAGAGTAATTCGTTGTGGAATATCACATCGGGATTCAGGAAACGCTCTATCTTTTCCGCAAATTCAAAGGGACGCATGAAAAATTCAGAGTAAATTGCGAGGTTGTGTCGCATGATATCGAGATATCCCTTTAGATAATCCTCGCGTTGACGGGGAGTGAATCGCGAAAATAATGGAAGTTCATTCCAGAGATCGTCATTCGCAGCCACTGCATCAAGGCCGTAATAACCAACCTTTAAAATCCCGACGTCCTCAAGATTGGGCTGGTTTTTCTGACGTGTTGATCCCATCTCAAGTATGGCATTCATCTGGAGGTATTTGCGATAAACAGGCTCGGCCCGAGAGCCCCGGCCCATGAGTCCCTGGCCGGCATTTCTCTCGTACTTGGGGAGTGCACCCTCTTCACGGCAGGCATCCATTGCATTGAAAATGGCATCCCCTGCTTCGTTCAGTGCGATAGATTCCCCGGCACCCTTTATCGCATGATAGAACGCCCTGCGAAAATGGATTCGTTTCTGAATATTATTCATGTGGGCGGCCTGAAGGGCTGTATCCTGCCGGTTGTCAGAGAATGCAATGACCTTTTGTTCTTCTGGAGGAAGGGTAGTCAGCATATTCGAAACCAGGACATCGGTAGCAGTTGACCTCCCAACAGTGCCGAAAGAGAAGAGCTTGTTGAACTCTCTCCGGGTTCGCAGATCATATGATACTCCGCAATCGCTGCATGGGCAGAACCGGAAGGGCATGGGCAGGATAGTCACACGGACTTTTCCCGCACACATACACGGGTCGGCATCCTGTCCGTCAACAATCAACCGGTTACAGTCAGGGCAATAGAGGCCGGTTTGTGGAGCAACGATCTTTCGATATTTTTCCTTGATGTTTCCGGTATCTGTACACCACCATTCGGGGACGGAGACATCTCCTTCCGGAAACACCCCTCTGTAGAGGTAGAGGGCTTCTCCTTCCTGGGCAGGCGAGTCGAGGTCACGTGGGCGGACGGTGCCATCCGGGAGAAGTTCCACACTGTAATACTCCTGGCCACAGGCCCGGCAGAAGACCATGGGGAAGGTGATCCGGGTCTTGTTCTTTTCAGCACATCCGGGGCAGGTCACTTCGCCGGCATCATGGAGATGGGGACCTTCCAGGGTGAGGCAGCTCTTGATCTCCCGTCCCTGGGAGTAGTACATGTGGACCTTTGGGATGAATCGCCTCTGCAGTGTATCTCCTACTGCGATCTCACTATGCATACCGAGAAGGAATGCTGCCTGGATCTCGCGGGCTGCCTCCTCGAATGGTGAATCCGGTCTCACTTCATCACGGTAGGTTTTGATCAGGTCGGGGATGCTTCTTGGTTCGTCTGCAAGCTGATCCTCGATGAACTGGATTGTCTTCTGAGATCCGAGGGTCTCTCCGAGATATGAAGGGGACGGATCATTGATAGACAGCGGTTCCCCGGTGAGTTGTTCGGTGAGTGTTTTCAGATAATCAGGGCCGGGTTCGCTCAACCAGACAATGTCTTTGGGAACAAGCACCCGCTCCGGTAGTTTGCTTTCAGAGCTTCTCGGGGGATGAACAAATGTCTCTTCGATGACTGATTTCGTGTTGAACGGTTCGCCGAACAGTTTGGCCGCAAATCTCGCGATTGCCTCTCCTGCTTCCTCCCCCTCGCCCTGCATAACCGTTGCACTGGTCCCGATGCAGCGGAGAGTCCCGGTAGTCCCGGTGTGCTGCTTGAGTCTCCTGATCAGATATGCAGTATCCGCCCCTTTCTTTCCGGTATATGTATGGATCTCATCGAGGACAAGGTATTTGAGCATCCCCAGTTTTTCCGGCGGGAAGAGGATCTTGTCTTCATGTCGCGTGAGGATGTACTCCAGCATCACATAGTTCGTGATAAGGATATCAGGGGGGGTCCGCTGTATCTCTTCACGGGAGATGAGTTCACTGTCGTAGGGAGCTGATCTTCCCGTTCGTTCCCTGTAGACCCCGAGGGCTTCTGTAAACGTATGCTTCGTGTCACCAGTATAGATAGCGATCTTCAGGCCCGAACCTTCCAGCCGGGCAGCCATATCATCATACTGTGAGTTTGCAAGTGCATTCATCGGGTAGACCAGGATGGCCTTGATTCCCGATAGCCCCTCGTCCTGCATGGCAAGGCAGGTGGATACAACCGGGACGGCAAAACAGAATGATTTCCCGGACCCTGTCCCTGACGTAATCACCGTATTATTGCCATTCATGATGGAGCGTATTGCATCACTCTGATGACGGTAGAGACGCACTGCATGTCCTGACCGGTCGGTTGGATCTTTTGCAAAATAGAGTGGGATATCGTCATGAACGAGTCTTTCCCGGATAAGGGCCTCAAATGGATCTCCTTCCTCATACCGTCGGGCAAGATCGATATACGGGCCTTTGAAGAGGAGGGTTCCTTTCTCTATCTCGGCATCTATCCAATCCCGTATGATCGGATTTTTAAATTTCTGAAATGAACTGACAAAAATACGGTACGCTTCTGTAATTTCATCAAGGGCTGATATTGGGTTTAAAGTGGTATTTGTCATGGCAAGATAATTGAAGATTACTTTAACAGACGATAAGAGTTATTCGTAGTTGTTCAGTTTTTTCTCTCCTTCACCTATACCCTCTTTCTTTCGCTTCTCGATATATTCCACGGCTTCCCGCATAGAAAGTCTCCGCGACGAAGAGATACCTCGTATCCAGTACTCCTGCTCGCCGTTCTGGTTCACAAAGACAGATTCGATTATTGGGTTTATTTCTACCGCCCAGTAAAGGACTCCCTTCTCCTTGAGCGAGTGGACCTTAATGAGCGGAAGGAATTGATTCCCGAGGTAATTCTTTATCAAATCATCAAGCTTCAGCCGAAGTCCATCTTCGTTTTGTCCCTTTGAGATCTTTATGTCGCCTTCAAGCCCAACGAATTCACCGGCATCATTCACACCTATGAAAAGAATACCGCCATGGGTGTTCATGAATGAGGCAATGGTCTTGGCGATGGTATGCTCAAGCGCCTTGTTCTTCTGTTTCGTATTTACATCCCAGGATATAGACGATTTAAACTCGACTCGTTCGTTCTCTCCTTTAGAAATGATCGCCTTCCAGTCAATCTCTCCATTTTTCCGGGGAAGATCCGTTCGCATCACCCGCACAAACTCTTTCGCCAGTTCGTCATACTTCGCAAGGATTACCTCTTTCGTCCGAAAGCTCCCGAACGCCGCCACATCTTTCCGCTTCACTATGGGAAAGGTCTCCATGATATAGTCCACATCATCCCGCGAGATTTCATAGAGATGAAAATACAGTGCGTCAAGATCGCACCGAAGGTCGAAACGGCGGTCTTCGTCCCAGATAAACGGCTTCGGGCTGCCATCTGCGCCGATGGGATTCTGCGGGAACCATGTATTCCATTGTTCTTTCCCGACCTCTTTGAGCACGTCCTGGGCAAAGGGCTCGAGGTCCCATGCCGTGTAAGTCAGCTCAACCACGCGAGGAGCAATAAAGGTAGTGAGAGATGGGGTGTAGATAGATGGAGGGAGGACAGGGAGTTGTTTTGCTATATTGTATTTTATATGGACTCCCCCAACCTTCTGCCGTGTTGAAAAATCAAAAGCAAAACTTGTCAGGGAGGCATTTAGGCATAATATATTGGTAATGTTAGACAAGGGGAACATCAGAAGAAAAGTGTCCCCAACAGCTCCGATTGGTGAAAATGAGCAAATATATGTTCGATTATTTGTTGCGTTTGTAAAATCGCGCCATCCAAATAACCATTCATTGCTCCAAAATTCAAGTTTTTTTCGTATTTCTCTAAAATTCACCCAATACCACGGCATCACTATATAATCTGGATCTGCATGTTCCTCTACCGTTGGTGTCGGAATATGCGTATTTCCCCGATCATCAACCCCATCAAACGTCCCAAACCGATGATCATAGTGCCAGAACATCTTCGCCTCATACAGCGGCAGCCAGACCTCCTCCCCCTTTACGAACCGGTTTCCTTGTAGCTCAAACCCCGCCTGCTCCATCTGTTGCCGGGTGCGAAAGAGATGCGAGTCGTTAGCCATATGAAACATTGCCTGGAACGACACTCCCCATGGGTTCCCCTTCTCACCAAGGCTCTCGTTGATGAGTACAGGCACCCTGCGATAGACTGTCTTTGTGATCTCCGCGTCTCGTTTCGACCGGAAGATCGGGCAGTTCTTCGTATTCGGGTTGATAAGCGCAATCTCCTCAGGAGTGAGAGTGAAGTGGCGGTGCTCATCGTTGAGGTGATCGATTGTATGGAGGAAGAATGCAAGGTCGAATGCGCTGCTGCGTGCCCTGTCCCCCGCCATCGTCAGGAGGCAGAACTTGAAACTGCGGTGGATTGGAAATATCCCTTCTTTGTTCTCAAAATCATAGAGGCTCACGAGCGATGCCTTTTCGACGAGGTCTCCAAAGAATGCTGCAGTAGTGGCATCGGTGGCGATCCCGGTCGGAACGATAATCCCCGCATGCCCGATGGGGGAGAGCGCAGAACGGGCATGCTCTGCAAAGACGGTGTAGGTATTGATATCACCCTTTCCAGTCAATGGGAATCGCCCCGAGGTCCGGAGGAAGAGGCTCTCGCACTCGCTCGCCCGTTTCGCAGCAAGGAACTCTGCATAGAGGGTCGGATTTGATTGTTTCAGTGCAGAAATTTTCCTGGCTCGCTCTGCAGCATTTCGTGCCCCTGCAACATCCGGGTTCCGGACTTCAAAGAACTCCTTCTCCTGAATCTTGATCCGTTCCCACGGCGGATTCCCGAGCACACAGTCAAATCCCCCCTCGACAAACACTTCCGGAAACTCAAGGTGCCAGTGGAAAAACCGGTGCTGTCTGGCAAGGCTCTGGATGCCTTCCCGCACCGCAGCGGGGAGGGCAGCAGGGTCCCCTGCCTGCACCATCCGTACAGTACTGGTGGTCGGGATCGATCCTTCTTGCTCCTTGTCAAGCGGCCAGAAGAAGGCAGAACACCAGCAGTCAGCAGCCCACCTCTCCTTCTCATACTCAAGCGAGTGCAGAAGCCGCTCATATTCCCGCCTCTTTGCTTCCACCGCGTCCGGGTCGTTCTCTGCGCAGTCCACAAGCGCCGCGAACCGCCCGGCACAGGCATCAAGCACCGTCGATGTCGGGGCAAACTCGGCAAACGTTTTGCTCAGTCGCTGCTCCTTGTTGGATTTTTTAATCGCGGATGCGACTTGCCTATCGTCTCCTTCCACCGGAGTGTACGCTCCATCCGGAATACCGCCCGCGATCAGCTCAGGAGTCGCCCCGATGAGCGAGTTCCCGCACTTGATATGGTGGTCGAGGAACGAGAGGGGCCTGTCGGCGACAAGTGCATTGATCCAGAGCGAGACCTTGGCAAGTTCCACCGCCATCGGATTGAGATCGACGCCATAGATGCAGTGAGATAAGACACCCCGGCGTGCCGCCTGCACCTCAGGAGCCGAGGGCAGCTCGGTCCCGGCACGGATCTTGGCGAGCTCGTGGCCCAGCCGGTTCGAGGCAGCGATCAGGAACGCCCCGCTCCCGCAGGCCGGATCGCAGACACGGATCGAGAGCAGCGCCTTCTCCCGCGCCCCGGGGTCCGGTCCTGCCTGTGAGAGCCGGTGGGCGATCACCGGGTCAAGGGCGCTCTTGATCAGCTCGGCGATGAGGTCCGGGTTGGTATAGTAGGAGCCGGTGGATTTCCGCTCCGATCCGCGGGGGTCGAGCATGAACTCGCCCGGGCGATATTCCCTGCCCTCCACCTCCTCGAACCCCTCGGTGATCCTCGGAGTGTAGTCGAGCAGGCTCTCATAGATGGCGCCGATCTCCTCGACCGAGAGGTCGGCGTAGCTGATCCGCTGTCGGCCGTGGATCCGCTGCCTTCTGCCGCGACCCTCGGAAAGGGGAACTGTCCAGGTCAGCGCCCGGATAGCGTTCATCAGCGCCGTATTCCGGCATTTTGCACTCTTCAGGAACTGATCCCCTCCCTGTGAGAAGAGAAGACCGTCAAAGGCGTTCACGCCAAGTTCTGGCACCCCCTTCTCGAGCATTCCGAAAGTTACGGAGAGCCCCTCACAGATATCGGTGTGCCGGTCGTCTCGGCCAACAAATGCATCTACCCGTTCCCTAAGCGAGGTTATCGAGTACTCCTCAATGAAGAGATCCCCACATTTCCCCCCAACACCGAGCATCCCCCGCTGCTCGGCAAAGAGCATGAAGATGATCCGGTATACAACCGTGAGGATCTCCCGGTAATAGGCCTTACATGCCTCCTCGTCTCCCCGCAACCGCTCAATAAATGCTGCGTCCAGAAACCCGTTCCCCAGTTCCTCTATCGCCTTGACCACATTTTCCCGAAGACTCTCCCCTATCTTCTCCCCAGCCTGCCGGCTCACCTCGTAATACTCTTCGAGCGGCTCCTTCCCCGTCTCCGGATCCCGTGTAAACCTGCTCGCGTGACAGAACCGGTAGAGAGCAAGGAACTCGGGAAAACTCCTGTTCAGGAAAATGCCTTCAAGATCAAACTCGATATAGCCCGGAATTGTGGTATGGTGATAATCGCGGAGGATCCGGACTACCCTGTCATTCATCAACAATGCCCAGGTGGCTTCATGACGGTTCAGGCAGTCCTGCAGGGCGTCATGCGGTGAAGGTTCCCCTCGCGATGGCCGTGCGGCAGGATCCGTTCCAGGAGGAAGAATATGGATAACAGGTGGCACTGGTTGTCCCTGCCCCGGTACCCAGCCCCTGTGTGAAAAATGGTATTTCCGCTGGTCGCTGATAACGATCTGCTTCTTTGTATATGCCGGATTAAATCCAAGAGCATCGAGAATAGGAATCTGCCAGAGACGCCGGACATCGTTCTCACTCATCCTTCCATTCCGGATATCAAGGAATTTCTCATCAAAACGTCGGAGGAGACTCTCCCAGGCCTTCCGGACCTGTTCGAGAAAATGCTCCTCGTCCTGGGGGGGTGCATCCTCTTCCCGCCATGGACGAACAAATGTCTCTGGCCGGGCATATTCAAACCCATGCTCCTGGTCCTGTAACAGGGATACAAAGTGTGATGTGATGATTCCCCCCGAAGGGCGGACAAACACCTGCTCGTCAATTCTCATCTCTGCACCCCGGAAGATGGTACAGGCTCGAGCAAGCGCAGCGAAATGAGATCATGGGAGGCGACTGAGACTTCCGAAATTCCTTCCACCCATTCGGCACCTGGATGTATCACCGATATCTGTGCTTTCAATTGCTCGCGTTCGCTGACAAGTTCCTGGCGACGGGCCTCGACCCGTCTGGTGAATACCGGCAGCCAGGTATCATCCTTCAGTGCGAGAACAAGGTGGTTCTTCACACTGGCTTCACGTGATGCAGGCAGCGGAACTTTCTGCACACGCTCGAGATTCACAGTCCCGGCTTCATCAGGATAGGATCCCGTTACCAAATCACAGGCGACGGGCACAATCTCTTCTACGACAGAGCAGCGCTTACCACCAACAGTATATCGGACAAGGAAATGGTAGAGTGCCGTGACATGGGGAACATCGGGTGTTGCGACCACACAGGTACGGCCATAATACTGGGTTTCGGGCGAAAAAACATCCCTTTTGATCAGTTCAATCAACCGTCTGATGACCGGGTGAACGGTATTAAGCTGTTCAATGCCTGGCTCCTGCAGAGCAATCCGCTGATCAAAAGTCGCCTTCTCAATAACCTGGGAAAATCCCGGGACCACCAGTTGATCCGACAGCACTATCCGGATTGTTCCGTTCCTGTCATGATTCGCGGTTATTGTACAGCCATACCGGGTTAGTCCATGTTCCACAAAATGCTGGAAGTCTTTCCGGGTTCCGATAATCTGTTCAGATAGTGCGATCCGGGCCCGCACTTCTGCAAGATCGACCGCAGTCTGGCCATAGAAGCTCTCACTCTTAATCTTCTCTATAGTCTCTGTACTGAACGGATCGATTCTTGGTTCGTTGCCTTTCTCTTCAATGAATGAGTCAAACAACGTACGCTGTGACGAAGGCAGATCGACCTTCAGCAGGGAATCCCCGATCAATGCCACAACATCTGCATCATCACCGAAAAATGGTGGTGAAAATCCGTAATCATCTCGAATCTTCTGTGCTTTCTCATACAGGACCCGGAGGATTCTTGTATCGAGTGTATCACGCATCACCAGGGTCCGTATGTGTACCTCGCGCTCCGGCTGGCCGTATCGGTCGACCCGGCCATTCCGTTGTTCAAGGCGGTTGGGGTTCCAGGGAAGTTCATAATGGATAACCTGGTTGGCCATGTGCTGGAGGTTTACCCCCTCGCTGATGCAGTCGGTTGCGACCAGAATTCCCTTGTCCTTTTCAATGAACGCATCCATCACCTCACGCCGCTGTTTCTCGTTCTGGTCGCCAAATACAGCGAAAATATTAGATTTATCAATACTTTTAAGCCGCTTTGGAATCTCCGTGACAAGATAATCCAAGGTATCCTTGTACCGGGTGAAGATCAGGACTTTACGGGGACCATATTTCCCTCGCATGGAGTTGTCCAGATACCCGTCTTTTTTGGTAAGTTCGCGAAGTTTGCTGTCTTTAGCCGGTGTCACGGTCTTTGCCTGCTCAATCAGAGTCTGAAGGCGTTGTGCTTCCATACCAAGTGCTGACAAAGATCCATACACAACCTGGTCAACCCGTTCCGATGCTTCCTCATCAGAGAGATCTTCTCCACCCTCCTCATCCAATGCGACAGCCTTGGCCTGGCCTACTGACACGGACTGTTCCGGCCTCTCATCTTCATCCTGAATTTTTCCTTTAATTCGATCCAACCGGTTTTTAAGCGATTTACGGAGTGCATGGGGTGAAGAGAGTGCTCGCCGTTGGAGATGGAGGACAACCCACTGTGTGATTGTGCGTATTTCAACCCGGTCATCCTTCCTGGCAAGTTCGAGAAGGTTGGACCCATAATCATCAAGCTTATTCAGAATAGAGCGTTCTTCTGGAAACTCCAGATCGACCGCGACCTCTTTTTGATCACGTGAAGGAAAAGGATTCTCTTCGATCGCATGAGCCCGGAACCAATCGACTACATCTTTTCTCCGCCGCTGACAGACATGGTCTTTTGCAATATTCCGGTTGATAAGCGGATCATGGGACGGACCACTCACAATTCCGCAGTCAAGCATGGTAAGAAGACTTGCGAATGTATCAGTATACCCATTGTGCGGGGTAGCGGTCAGGAGAAGCAGATGATTCGCTTCTTGTGCAACATCCTGTGCCAGTGAATACCGCAACATCGATACACTCTCTTTTCCGGTTATCCGGTGAGGTTTCGCGGCGAGGTGCGCTTCATCAATCAGGACGAGATCCCAGTCTGCACTGAGCGCAAAAGGACGATGCCGTTCAGATTTGATATAATCGATAGAGGTTATGATATATGGATAGTATTCCCAGGGATTCATGCCGGGAGGAATATTCTTCTCAAGACCCCGGAGATGAACCGAGGAAAAGATCTTTGCATCGATTCTGAAAAAATAGCGGAGGGCATCCTGCCACTGTTCACGAAGATTCTGGGGGCAGATGATGAGAATCCGGGACACGAGCTTTCTTGATTTTAGTTCCGTTATTATCAACCCTGCCTCTATTGTCTTTCCCAGACCAACGTCATCAGCAATAAGCATCCGAACCTTTGCACCCTGATTCAATGCCATAATAACAGGGGCGAGTTGGTACTCAGTCGGAATTACCGCACTGGTTCGTAAGCTGGTAAGGGGGGCAGTTCCATGAATCATTGAATACTGAAAAGCCTGCACCAGCAGCCTGTTTGTGGCAACATCTCCAATTTTTTCCGGATTTGGGGGATTGATCTGACCTTTGGATATTTTTTCAAATGGAATG
>LKUF01000203.1 GCA_001412335.1 Methanolinea sp. SDB | reverse complement strand
GTATCGAATGAGAAATACGGCCTCCGGTCTGCGACTGCCATGAGTCGTGGATACCTGCCACGGATACGCAGGCCTGATGTGTCGATAGTGCACCCGAACTGCCAGCTCGCAGTGCCCCGGACGGCGTCGTGGGTAACCTTTCTCTCTCCAGATAACGCCTCGTCGAGTCCTGCCAGCGACTCCGGGGAGAGGGGATGGCGGGTGCAGGTCACCTCGAGGTCGATTCCCGCCTTATCGGCAGCCATGCGGGCCGATTCAAGCGCTCCCCCCTCCAGGTGGGCGAACACCCGTTCCGGCGGGTTCTTTTCAAAGTACCTGGAGAGGACGCCTGCCGCGAACGCGAGCTCCTCCCTGTCCCAGTAGCCGGTGACCGGGACGTCATAATGGGCGGCAGGGTAGACCATCTCGAGTTCCCGCGGGACAAGGCCGAGCGGGGAGGTGACGATCAGCTCAACCGCCCGTCCCCCGATCGCTCCCTTCAGCTGGCTGTGGCTCCGGGAGAGTGAGTACGGCTTTCGTGCCGAGCAGGGGAGCAGAACGACGCATCTCCCTTCCGGTGGCGTGTACCGGGTGCAGACCCGGTCTGCGAACCGCACCACCTCTGCACGGTGGAGCACCTCCCCCGTGGTAGCCCCCAGCTGCACTGCTCGTGCGACGGGGGCATGGCGCTCCATGAATTCCTCCTGGTCATCGAGATGCCGGAGTATGGCGACATGCGAAGAGTGCAGCCTGCAGCGGGCCTCGACGAGCTCGCGCAGTCGCGATTCGGCAATGAACCACGACACGAGCCGGATTTCGCGGACAAGTGAGAGCCGGTTGTGTTGCACGAGATCGCCGTTCCTGCAGCCCTCGCAGGTGCATATGCCCGAGTCCATCAGATCGGCCGGGAACTCGCCCTCGGGGGTGCAGAAGCGGCCCTGTGCCGATGCAAGGTCCACTGCGGTGAAATCGAAGAGGTCGAATCCCGAGTAGCAGAGGATGTACACGTTTGAAGGAAGCGCAGAACCAGGAGCATACCAGGCGGTGTCGGGCGGGATCCTGTCCTTGAGCGCGACAAGCCACTTTACGTAGTTCCGCGGATTGGAAAAAGCCGTGTGCCAGCAGGGCACCATGACGCATGATCCGGATTCGACAGGGACCGGTACTGCCGGGTGCACGAATACCGGGTCTTTCCCGCCGGGAAGGTACCGTGCTGCGAACTCCGGGTCCGCGGAGAGCGGGACATTCTCGCAGCGGGAACCCGCCAGTCCGGGAAATATCTCTGCAGGATCAATTGCGTCCGGGAGATTGATACTCAGGTCGTCGCGGGTGAAGATCCCGATCCGTGCCAGCGTGTCCCTCTTTTTTCCCTCAAACATGGTCGCAGATCACCTCGATTCCGGGGAGCATTCGCCTGAATTGGTCTTCCCATGCACCCGTGCAGGAGACTGTGAAGATCGAGCCAGGGTGGGCATTGACAAGACTTCGTATTCCCTCGCACCCGCTCGACACCATATCCTCGTCCCAGTCCGGGATCTCGGACTGCCCGATGGGAAACGTCTCTTTCAGTTCAGGGAGGTAGGGGCCGAAGGGAGGTTTGAAGAAGAAGACCTGGTCGAAGCCTTCCCGCTTC
>LKUF01000202.1 GCA_001412335.1 Methanolinea sp. SDB | reverse complement strand
GATCCGTGTTCTTCATCCTCACAACAGGAATTAGCGCACAGGTCTTTTTAACAACTACCCTTCACCGCCAGGAACACCAGGCATGGAGAGACAAACGGGAAGCGGGTCGGGCACATGATCTTTCACCTATGGGGGTGGTGGGCGGCATCCGGGGACAATCAGCCGAAGAGGTCATTTTGACGGGGATCAGGAGGACATGGCCTCCTTCATCCGTGTCTCCATATCCTCAAGGTTTCCTCTCATGACCAGGATCAAAGCCTCGTGGTTCCCGTCGGGTACACCCTCGATCCTCTCAAGCGATGTCTTTGCACGTTCGGCGTAGTTCATGGCAAGCCCATAATCCTGTGCGCCCTCTGCCTGTGCAGCGTCAGCGATGTTTCCTCCCGCCGCCTTTATCGAGGAGAGGTAGCCAAGATACTCGTTTCGCAGGAATTCGTTCTCCTTGTCTTCGAAACTCTCGATCTTTATGAGAAGCTCGTGGTACTGCTCTGCCGTATTCTTCATCTCAAGCGCCGCCACCCGTAACTTCGATGGCGAATAGGTAATTCCGGCATCCTGTGTCGCAGGGAAAAAATTCGCGTTGACCGATTCAAGCCGGGATTCAATATCAGACGCCGAATCTTCATATATCACGAGGAATTCCCCATCGTTTGGTTCCTGTCCGGTCGTCACCGGCAGGGGCTGGTCTGCCCGGGGTGTTTCCGGGGGTGCATTGGTCGTTGCACAGCCGCATGCGGCGATGGCAAATACTATACCAATGACCAGTCCGAAGATCCATCTTTCACGCATAATAACAGATTCAGACACTGGTATAAAAGACGAACGAGATAACGACCCAAGGTGTGAGATCCCGTCATATCCACGGGAGGTTCAATGGAATGGTCTTTGTGTGGACAAACGGGATGTCCCAGTTGAATGAGAAGACGTCGGCCGATGCGACGCCCTTCACCTGCAGGGTTATCTCCCCGGTGACAAGAGATCTCGCAATCGAGGTGATCAGCTCGTAATTGTCCACGACAACGGGAATCGTCACAACGTTCTTTCCCGGTTCAATCTCCAGCCCGGTCTGTTCCCCGTGCGCGAGATAGAGCCAGTCATCCTGGTGTTTTGTATGGATATCGAATGTGAGGGAATCAAGCGTGACACCGACAGCGTTTGGATTTTCGATGGAGAATGTAACTTCGATCACAATTGTGGAAAGCGATACCGAGGAGAGCGAGATATCTGTGACAGAGACCTGTGGTTCTTTCATGACAGAACTGCATCCGGTTGCAAGTACTCCTGCCGCCACAAGGATGCACAAAACCCAAAAAAACCGCCCTTTCAGAACCATTCACCCTGCCCAGGATGTTTTTTATTTACGATTCTTCACTATAGAAATGGGAATAATTGCCAAAAAAATTATTCGGGTTTTTCCATCAGGCTCCGGGGGCAGATCCACCCTTTCCTGACTGTGCACGGATAGCGAGAGCGGTCACGATCGCTGCCAGGCCTCCGATCACTCCGAAAATGCCGAGGATAAACGGCATCAATGCAGCGGCGATATAGGGGTTTGCAACCAGGATAAGACCTAAAATGAGGCCGATGATCCCAAGAGCGGCTGCGCCGGCTCCCCCACCTTTATATGCGGCAAAGAGACTTGCAATCCCCATGACAACACCCCACAAACCGATGAGGATGACGAGGAGCGACGGTATCAGGACAGTGGAGAACAATGGGTGTGCGAGGATGACAATCCCTGCAATAATCCCGAGAATACCGAGAAGTATCTTGACAGCCGCATGCGACCTGTCTGTTGCAAGGCCGATAAGCGCAAACAGGCCGCTCACGAACCAGTATGCCCCAAGGAACGTGACAGCGATCATGAGGGTATAAAATGGCCACGAAAGGAACAGTATTCCGAGTACCAGGGCGACTATGCCCTGAAGCAGGACCAGCCACCAGGGGAAAAACCCGGCGCCGATGAACAGGGGCGATTCTGCCAGTATTGTATCTTCAGACATGCTTAGCTCTTTATAAGCACCTGTACAGGATTAAACATTATCCCGAATACTTTCCGGAGATCGCTGCTGGCGGGTTACAGGAGATACAGATCAAGAGGTATGCAACCTTCAGCGTATTCTTCGGGCAGTATCCGGAATCTTCATCTCCAGTGGCCCATTCATACGCATTTTTTAATGGTTGCCGGGCAAATACTGGACCTGGACATCCGGGGAGGATGGATATGGTCGACATGGTGCTTGGAATCGGAAACACTCTCAACGGTGATGACGGGGTCGGGTGCTACGTAGCCCGGCACCTGGAGAAGACGGGATGGATCTCCCTGGACTGCGGGACCGTTCCGGAGAACTTTACCGGCATAGTGAGACGCGAAAGACCCGATCTCCTAGTCCTTGTTGATGCTGCAGACATGCATCTGCCACCCGGTGAATACCGGATCATCCCCGGCAATCTCATCGAGGAGGTGGGGACAGGCACGCATGCCCTTCCGCTCAGCCACCTGATCGATTTCCTTGCTCCGGTCGCCGGAGAGATCCTCTTCATAGGTATCCAGCCTGGTTCTCTCGGGACGGGAGATCCGCTGTCAGGGAAGGTGAAGAGA
The DNA here is from genome assembly GCA_001412335.1 of Methanolinea sp. SDB. Lineage (GTDB taxonomy): Archaea > Halobacteriota > Methanomicrobia > Methanomicrobiales > Methanospirillaceae > SD8. The sequence continues at coordinate 4,797 of LKUF01000202.1, read as the reverse complement.
TCGGGAGACGAGGTCATCAGGATCATCGGTGAGAGGAGGCTGGACTCCATCCGGGTGCTTGAGACCGGAAAAGATATGGATTAGGATTCACGCCCGTTTTTTGGGGCAATCAACAATTCATCCTGTACGACCAGATTAGTATCCGAAATGGTTTCGATTTTAGGTTTCCGGAGCATCATTTGGTTTACTGAAATTTTTCCAAAAAAAGAAACCAGGAGAATTATTCCACTATCAGGTTCTCCTCGTAGCGGTCCTCTGTTGCCAGGAGGAACGCGTCAGTCATGTGAAGTCCGCCCTTCGGACAGATATCGGTGCACTGCGAACAGAAGATGCACTGGTCAACCCATATCCGTATCCGTTTCGTCTCAGGGAGCAGTTCGATCGCGTGGGAGGGACAGACCTTGACGCAGAGACCGCACCCGATGCATCCATCCCTCTGGTATTCGATCTTGCCCCTGAACCTTGGCGGCGTCTCCACAGGCGGTGTCAGGTGCGCCTTTCCGGAAGCGACGGACTGTAAGAATTCCGTCACTGAAGGTGGAAGGTACTTCGCGGGAAAGAGGTTCGTAGCCGGTTTGCGCATGAGCTGGCGCAGCAGTTCAGGGATCATGGGCAGCGAACTCATGCCAGCACCCCTGCTGCAGGAAGCGCAGCATCAGCCATCAGGAGCAGCAGGCCGACAAGACCGATGAGCCCGAGATACATCCAGAAGACCGATACGACCCTGTTTATCTGGAATCGTGCCATGGCAACGCGTACGAGCGATACCGAGAAGAACATGACGAGGATCACCTTCCCGAGGAAGAAGAGGAGGTCGGCTACAAGCGCCACCCCTTCCGGAAGTGTAACGATCGACGAGAGGTTCCAGGGGATGAAGACGGCGACCGCGATGGCTGCCATGACGAGCGTCTTTACCCCCTGCGAAAGGTAAAACATCGCGAGGTTTTTCCCTGAATACTCTACGAGCAGCCCTCCTGCAAGTTCCGTCTCGGCCTCCTGCGTATCGAACGGAATCCTCGAGAGCTCGGCAGGGGTGACCGCGGCCATGACCAGCAGGAGCAGGAGTCCCCCGATGATCCCGAGCGGTCCTGCCACAGACCAGAGTGGATATGCGGCAATACTGCCAAGAGTGAAGGGGTCCTGTATGCCTGCGGCTGCAAGCCTCCAGGCCACCGCAACCACGACGATTGCCAGCGGGAACTCGTAGGCGATCATGGTCACCATCTCTCTCTGGGCACCGACCGAGGCATACGGCGACCCGGAGGCAAAACCCCCGGCCACCATGCAGAGCGCAGGGATGGTGAGGAGGTACATCACCAGTATCAGGTCGCCATATGCTCCGAGTGGGGGATAAATGCTCCCGATCGGCAGGTAGAGGAGGATGACGATGCTCGATGCCAGGGACATTACGGGCGCCAGGTTGAATATCCACGGGATTGCGTTTTCGGGAATGACATTTTCCTTGATGAGCAGCTTCCGGAAATCGATGAACGGCTGCCGGATCGGCGGGCCGACCCGGGCCTGCATGTGTGCCGCCAGTTTCCGGTCGACCCCGAGGAGAAAGAGCCCGACCACGATTCCGTAAATCGTGACAATGATGGCCGAGAGCACGATAAATGCCAGCTCCCATGAACCGATCATACCTGCAGCCTCCTTGTTGCTTCGACAGACAGACGATGCAGCTCTTCCTTGGAAAGGATATCTCTTCTTTGGCCCCGGATCACTGCAACCCTGTCCGTGCAGGATAGACATGGATCGATGGACGCCACGATTATCGGAATATCGGCGATCTGTTCTCCCCGAAGCATCGGTATCCACGACATCAGGTTGCTGTACGATGACGCCTTGACCTTCCAGCTGTGCGGGGCCTCCTGTGCCTCCATCCGGACATAGTGGAAACATTCCCCACGTGGCGCTTCTACCCGGCCGATGGCCTCGCCGCTCGCCTTCTTGCAGATTGCAAGCAGTTTTGCTATCTTTGGCTCAGCCGTAACCTCTCCGGCAGGCATCGCGTCAAGGCACTGGCGGATGATGCCGCAGGACTGTCCCACCTCGAGGAGCCTGACCACGATTCGGTCATACACATCTCCCCGGGTCTCACCGGCATACTGGTCCGGGAGAATAGTCCGCACATCGAGATCGCCGTAAGCCGAGTAGGGGTAGTCCTGGCGGAGGTCCACGTTCACGCCCGAAGCGCGTGCAGTCGGCCCGACAGTGCACAATTCCAGTGCTTCCCTGTGTGAAAGGACACCGACATCCCGGCAGCGCAGCGCAATCGACCTGTCGTCCAGGAACAGCTCGAGCAGTTTTGAGATCACGCCCTCGTATGCATTCAGGCAGTCCTCTATGACCTGGTGCTGTTCGGGGACAATGTCTCTCCTGACTCCGCCGACCTGGATGATTCCATAATTGACGCGGTTTCCGGTCAGGTTCTCGATGACGTCCATCGACTGCTCCCTGACCCGCCAAGTGAGATGGAGCAGCGAATCGAAGCCGAGCTCGTGGGCGGCCACGCCTGCCCAGAGGAGGTGTGACTGGATGCGCTCGAACTCCGCGATGAGGGCCCTGATATAGTCTGCCCTCTCAGGAACCTCGATCTCCGCGATCTGCTCGACCGCACGTGCGAAGGCAAACGTGTGGCTCACACCGCATATCCCACATATCCGGTCCGTCAGGTGGACGATCTGCACGGGGTTTCGCCTCATCCCCATCCACTCGATTCCCCGGTGGGCCTGTCCGGGAGCGAAGTCCACCTCTTTTATCATCTCGCCTTCCATCTCGAAGGTGAACATGACAGGTTCCTTGAGCGCCGGGTGCGTGGGGCCGATAGGGATGATGTACGGGGCTTTCCTGCCCGATCCTTCACTCATTGCGATCCCTCCGGAACACCATTGTTTCCTGGTTTTCCCACCCCGTCTTCTCCGGCCTCCAGGTCGCAGGCCTCCTTCTCCTCGGCAGGGGGAGCCGGCCGGTCGGTAGGCCTCTTCGACGCCCAGAGCTTGTTTACCATGGAATCGGGCACACCTGTTTCATCCTTCCGCCAGGGATACATACCCTCAGGGAAGTCTTCGGGGAGGAACAGCCTCCGGCCATCGGGGATATCGACGACGGTAATCCCGAAAAATTCCTGTTTCTCGCGTTCGGAGAATACCGCCCCGGGTATGAGATCCGAGATGGTCGGGATGGCCAGGTCGCTCTTCGGAAGACCTGTCGCGAGGGTGACGGTATATTCCCCGGCCGGTGTCCCGTAATAGATCGTGAAATGGTATAAGAGTCGAATCGTATCACCAAGGTCGCTTCCCGCTATGACCGCAAGATGCGGGTAGCTGATATCCATGAGGGCCCTGATGGCCGGCTTGAGGGCATCCCGGTTCAGATCGATCCATATGTTGTAATTGGGATTCTTTTTGATCCCCTCGCGGCACTCCTGGACACGCGCATTGAGGATATCCGCCCCCAGCAGGGCAGTAAACCGTTCGACAACCTCATCGGGTGTGAGTCGTCTGTTACTCATCTTCCACCTCCTTGTATTCTCTCCAGTTTCTCAAGCGCCTTGACAACCCCATGGATTATCGCCTCAGGGCGGGGCGGGCATCCGGGAACATACACGTCAACAGGTATCACTTCGTCCACCGGCCCCTCCAGGTTATATGAGTCATAGAAGACGCCGCCAGAGATGCCGCACGTTCCCACGCACATCACGACTTTTGGTTCAGGCATCTGGGCATAGACCCGGAGAAGCCGGTCTTTCATCTTTTTTACGACCGGTCCGGTGATCACGAGCACGTCGGCGTGCCGCGGTGTCCCAACCAGCTTTATGCCGAATCGTTCCGGGTCATACCGGGGCGTGATAGTGGCAACTATCTCGATCTCGCACCCGTTGCATGATCCGGAATTGAAATGAAACGCCCACAACGAGCGGTTGAAGGATTTTGTCAGTTTCATGCGGTCACCACCACCAGTACCATGATAATCGCGGTCACGCCCAGGTACCAGAGCAGGTAGTCGTTCAGGCTGCCGGTATGCAGGGGAACAAGGCGGCTGTAATAGCCCTTCAGCGCCTCGGTGTATCCCCAGTACAGGTTGCCTCCCGGAATGTGGACCCCTGACTTCTCAGGCTCGGGGTTTCCAGATATAAACGGAGTTGTCTGGAGAGTTCCCTTCTTGTATCCACTCTCGCCCCTGCTCCAGATCAGGTAGATGATGACGACAACCACGACAATCGCAATGAGCCAGACCAGCGGGTTCCAGTAACCGCTGCCCGTATACAGGCTGGCAATCAGGTCCATCTCACGCACCCCCCATGACTGCCGAAATATATGCCCCCTGGTTGACAAGTGCTTGCGCAGCAGGCTCAATCAGGTGATCCACGACCACACCCGGGAACAGGCCGAAGAGTACCACGACAATTGCAAGAATTCCCATCCCGATCAGCATCGGGGCAGGAGCTTCTTTGACATCCGCATACTCGGGAAGCTTCGGCCCCATGAATATCGAGTGGAAGACCTTGACAAAGGATGCGAGTGTCAGGATGCTCACCACCATGGCGATGATGGACAGGATGGGGTTGAACATGAATACCGACTCGTATATCATCAGTTTCGAGGCAAAGCCGTTAAATGGTGGTATCCCGGCGATGGCGAGGGCACCGATCACAAAGAAGACCATCGTGTATTTCATGTTGTGCCCGAGACCTCCCATCCTGTTCAGGTTCCTCGTCCCGATACGGTAGAATATGGCTCCCGCGGTAAGGAAGAGGAGCCCCTTGTACATCGCGTGGTTGATGATGTGGAATAT
>LKUF01000201.1 GCA_001412335.1 Methanolinea sp. SDB | reverse complement strand
AGATCGAGGACGGTATCGCCGAGGCGACGCACGAGATGCGGAAGATTGGTGCGGTGAATATGCTCGCCATCGATGAATATGATCGTGTTGAAAAGAGGATACAGGAGAGGACCGAGAAGAAGGAGGTGCTTTCCAGGGAACGGACGGATCTCCTCGAGAGGATAGAAAGCTTTGAACAGATGAAGTATGACGCGTTCATGACCGCGTTCCGGGCGATCGATGCAAATTTCCGCGAGGTGTTCGCCCGACTGACCAGTGGCAACGGTCACCTCATCCTGGAAAACGAGGAAGATCCCTTCTCAGGCGGGCTGTCGTTTGCCGTCCAGCCACGGGACAAGCCTGTGCACCTGCTATCTGCCCTGTCTGGTGGTGAGAAGTCCCTGACAACGCTCGCATTCATTTTCTCCATCCAGCAGTACATTCCTGCGCCGTTTTACGCCTTCGACGAGGTGGATATGTCGCTTGATGGTTCGAATGTCGAGAGGATAGCAGAGATGATCAGGGAACTCTCCATTCGATCACAGTTCATCATAGTCTCCCTTCGAAAACCGATGATAGAGGCCGCTGACAGGATCGTCGGGGTGACACTTCTCTCTGACAAGAGCTCCTTTGTGACAGGGATCAAGGTAAATGGCTGAAGAACCTGTTGAGATCCTGGTTCATATGGCGGAGAAAGGGGAGATTGATCCCTGGAATATCGACATCGTGGAGGTTACGGACCGGTTTTTGGCCGAACTAGACAGGAGAAAGGAGCTTGACCTCCGTATCTCCGGAAGGACGCTTTTTTATGCCGCACTCCTCCTGCGCATGAAGTCCGAGTATCTGGGAATGGAGGACGAGGGGGAGGATGACGAGTTCGAGGAGGAGATCGACGGCGTCGATGAGTTCGCACTGGAAGACGATTTCGGCGACGGGATGAGCCTTGGCCCCATCGAGCAGCTCGAACGCGAGATACGGAGACGCCTTGACAGAAAGCACCTCCGCAAGAGGCCTGTCACGCTCTTTGAGCTGATACTTGAGCTGAAGGCGGCGGAAAAGGAGCAGAGAAGGCGCCAGAGATTCCGGTCTCCACTCCCGGGAGAATTTTTCGATGTAGACGACGTGGTGAGTATCGCTCACGAGGAAGGCTACCGCGAAGCGGCCCTCTCTGTAATGGATGAATTCGAACGCCACCTCGAGAAGGAGGGAGTGATGACTCTCCATGAGATAGCTGAGATCCTGGGGAAGGGTATCGTGGAGATATACATCCCTCTTCTCTTCCTGATGTTCGAGGGGAGGCTTGCACTGTGGCAGGACGAGTTCTTCGGGGAAGTGTTTGTCCAGGTATGCCCTGCGGAGGGGAGTTGATCGTTTCGATCCCGTAAACCCCGCAGTTTTTCAATTGTCCGTTTCGATTAGATGAGTAATATGAAGACACAATGGCACGGCAACCGAATAAAGACAGAATATATCCGGGCCAGCGATCTCGACGATATATGCGGTATGCTGGAAAAAGAATCCGTCTGCCGGTGGCTATTCTTCGGGCCGAACACTCCTGCAACTACGAGAGCGTATTTTACTCCATTCATTGAATCCATTGCCAGGGATATCTCCAGGGAGAAAGTACCCGGCTCCCCGGTATTCACGATCCGCGCGAAGGATACGGAAAAATTTTGCGGGCAGTGCGCCATTCTCCCGGTAGAGTATTGCCCGGGTGCTTACCAGATAGGATACCAGATCGACGACGGGTTCACCGGCATGGGTCTTGGCACGGAGGCATGCGAGTTCCTCATCTATTATGCGTTCACGCTGACTGACGCGTACCGCCTGAATGGCGACTCTGCATATGAAAACACTGCGTCATGGAAGATTATGGAGAAGTGCGGATTTTTGTTCGAAGGCCGGAGAAGTAAATACTGGTATGCACGCGGCAGGTACCATGACCAGGTATTGTACGGGCTATTAAAAGAAAATCTGGACTCGTCGTATATTGATGGTTTGGTCCGTAAGTGGGAATCCTGATTCAGCAGGTAGTCGCATCTTTCGCGAGAAGAGTGCTGAACCGGATCTCCACATGGGAAAATGATCGTTCCGGATTGGCAGGACTGCTGTGAAGACTGGTGATCGCGGTGAAAATGCCGCTCTTCTCGTGGTCCGATGTGGCACCTGGATTACGGCGCGACGGATACTTTTCCGCTGTATTCGTGCAATTTTGCCGCGCAGCGTTAAATGCAGGGGGATTCTACCGGATTTCAATTGATGTACCGGGTGAAATCCTGGCCATCATCCTCCGCGCCCACGCTTCCTTGCAGTCTGTAGGTGGTTGATCCAGGTGTTTTCAGGGTGTTTCAGTGGAATGATGGTCAAATTATTTATAGGGTTCATGCGAATATGATCTGGCTTACAGGGTCCGGGACAAAAGCCCCTGAATGGGGTGGTTCCGGGACCTGTTCGGGTTGAAGGGTAACAAACTTGATATAGCATAATGATCAATTTGTATATCCTCAAATGATAATGATGAACCGGAAAAAAAGAGGCCGTTCCGGTTCTGATATATAGCCCTCTGGTTGGAAATTCATCCGATTCAAATCGGGGATTTTCTGCTGCGGGGGTTATGGTGGACGGGTAATTCGGGTTCTGAACCTGAACCGTTCGGGTGATGTCACGCTGTCGATGGGACAGATTGACAATGGTTAAATACCAACAAGGCAAATAATTAAAACCCTCTGTGATGGAGAACCAAGCATAGCCGGCTTGACCGGTTTTGGTTCTGACGTTGGTACTGGCAATGCGGAAATTTGTTTGGTAACCGCTAAATTCCTCATAAGAAATTCAGATAGAGTGTGCTGTAAACTTCAAAGAATTCTGGTTGATCCTGCCAGAGGCCACTGCTATCGGGGTTCGATTAAGCCATGCGAGTCGAGAGG
>LKUF01000200.1 GCA_001412335.1 Methanolinea sp. SDB | reverse complement strand
CTCCCGCACCAGCCCGGAGTAGAAGGGATACCCTCCGTAGAAGAAGACGATCGAGGAGAGTGCGAAGAGCACGAGACCGTCACCCTCGAACGAGACTGATATCCCGGTCCATTCCTGGATCATCGGAGAGAGGACAAGGATCGGGATGGTGAGGATTGCGCAGATTATAAAGCGCTTCCGAAAATCGCTGGCCATGTGGGCATGGTGGCTCCCGGCACGAGCATGCCCCCCGGCATGGTCACCGTGTTTCCCCTCCATGTGGGTAGTCTATCATGGCCGGACTATATATGACTGACCTGTGCCCTTCATGAGAAGATCTCTTCCAGGTGACTCACTACACTGCAATCTTCAGGGATTATTCCTGGCGAGCAAGGGGTCTCCTGTTGCAGCCCGGGCCGGTCCCGTGGGGGATATTTCTCTCTCCATGCACGGAAAGGTGCCGGCCAGGGGGACAGCGTTCTCCCCTTTCAGATGTCCGCTTTTCGCATACCGCAGTCCCGGAATTCCTGCGTATCCTCGGAACGGGTTATTTGGACAGGAACCATCTGGAGAAACCAGTGTGTTTTCCGTTCAACCGGGAGCTTCCGGCTCGCCTGACTCTGACCGGTACACACCCCCGGGGACCGTCATCTCGAACCGGGCCCCCCTGCCCGGCTCACCGGTCTCACGGATGGAGATCCCGGTGATCCCGAGGATCTCACGGGTCAGGAAAAGACCCAGGCCGGTGTTTTTTCCGACACCGCGCGAGAATATCCGCTCTTTTTCTTCATCGGGAATCCCGGGGCCGTCGTCTTCCCAGGTGATGACAAGCCCGGAACCTTCAGGTATGCACCGGACCTGGACGCCGGTCGCCCCCTCGGCATAGCGGAGGGTGTTGTCCATCAGGTTTGAGAAGACCTTCTCAAGCATCGGATCAGCATAGACCGATACGCCCTGGCAGTCGCAGTTGACGGGGATGGTTGAATCAGCAGCCTTCCTGACAAGTCTTTCGACGGGGAGCCAAACCGGTTCGGCCACGCCGAGCTGTTCGTATTCGCGTGTGAAGGTGATCTGTCGCTGGATCGCCTTTACCGCCTTTTTCACCGTCTCGAGATACTTCGCCTGGACCGGATCGACGCTCATCTCTTCTGCAAAGTCAAGGTAGCCCTGGACCGCCATGATATGATTGAGGATGTCATGGCGCGTGATGCTCGAGAGGAGGTTTAGTTTCTTGTTTGCCTCCCGGAGTGCCTTTTCCACCCTTTTGCGCTCAGCCACATCCGGGCTGATCATGGCGAACGAGCCCTGGAACCTCCCCTGATCGTCGAGTATCGGGGACGCCAGGACATGCACCCTGATCATGGAGCCGTCTTTTTTGACGAATGTCCGTTCGTATCGGCCTTTCTCTCCGCTTCGCCGAATTTTCTGCAGTTCTTTATGTTCAGCACGCTCGTTCTCCGCGATGAAATCGACTATCTCACTTCCGAGCATCTCCTCTGCGGTATATCCAAGCATCTCCAGCATTGACCGGTTCGCAAAGACGGTCCTGTTCTGTTCGTCCCCCTGCCAGATCCCCTCCTGTGCGCCATCGACAATAAGGCTGTACCTGACCTCTACATCTCTCCTCTTGACCTGGCTCTGTTCCAGTTCCTCGTAATTCTGCCTGAGTCTCTCCTCGGCTGCCGCCAGTTGCTTGTACGCGGTGTTCAGGTCGCGGTTCTGCCGGGCGATGGTCTCGATCCGGGATCTCAGTTCCTCGTTCACCGCCAGGAGGCGATCCTCGGCCTGCTTGCGAGCGGTGATATCGGAGAGTAAAACGAGCAGTGCAGGTCTCTCTTCCCAGGTGATCCGGGTGGAGTTGATGAGGACCTGGTGGACGGTGCCCGTCGAGGAGACGATCCGGGCTTCGTAATTGGAAGGGACGTCAAATCCGGCGGCCCTGTCGCGTTGCCGGCTCATCACGAGTTCCCGGTCGTCGGGGTGGATGAAGCGTGCGATCGGGACCCCATCGAGATCGATCGGCTGCCTACCGAGAAGGTTTGCCATCCGCGGGTTGCAGAACCGGATCCGGCCGTCCTGGATGACCATGATGACCTCGTTGGCGTTCTCAACGAGTATCCTGTACTTCTCCTCGCTCTCCTGCCGTGCTTCCTCTGCCCGCCTGAGATCGGCGGCTTTCCTGATCTTCTGCGAAAGCTCTGCAAACTGGGCTTTCGGATCCCCGCCTTTCTGGAGGTAGAAGTCGGCACCGTTTTCGAATGCCTCGATGACGACCTCTTCACGGCCTTTGCCGGTGAAGATGATGTACGGGGTCTTGTTGCCGTGTTCCCGAAGGTGCCTAAGAAACTGTATCCCATTACATTCGGGCATCATGTAGTCTGAAACGATGACATCGAACGCTTCTCCTGAAATGCGCTTCATCGCCTCAACAGCACTCTCACAGGTGGCGACGGTATAGTCCCCGCTCCGCTCCAGGAATAATTTTCCGATCTCGAGGAGATCGGGCTCGTCATCGACATAGAGAACGGACAGGGGCTTCATCTCTTATTGAATGAATGAATCGAGCAGAAAAAAAAGTATCTGCGCAGGAACCGGAAGATGGAGAGCCAGATCTGGAATCGTTCATTCACAGGGATTTTCCTTTCCCTGAATATGGGGTACCGCACACTCTCCGGCTCGGCGACCACCCGGCCACTGAGCCTGGCGTCTTTCCTTCTCCTCTGCATGATGCCCCTTGATCCGCGTAATAGTGCCTTCCGGGCCTCTGGCATACGATGACAAAAAATCAGCAGGTTTAATGGGGCAACGGTTTTAGCTATCTCTCATGAAGAAGAGTATACTCCTCCTCTGCATGCTGGTCGTCGCCGTGATGCTCCTCTGCGGCTGTACCAGCACACCCCCATCAGAGCCGGCGACCACGGCACCGACCACGGAGCCGAGCCCGGCCGTCACCGAGACTCCTGAACAGCCTCTTTCCTTTGCCGAGGAGATCGCCATTATCCAGCAAAGGACCGATAAAAACGGGCCGATCACGATGGCGATGCACACGACGACTTATATCGAACTGATGGAGAACCCGACCACCGGGTACCTCTGGAA
>LKUF01000199.1 GCA_001412335.1 Methanolinea sp. SDB | reverse complement strand
ATATACGGGTTCGGTGTTTTGACGGCGTCACCCGTTTGGGAAGAATCAAGGGAAAGATCAAGAAACGTCTCTGGATACGCGAAGGAGACATTCTCATTGTAGTCCCCTGGAGTTTCCAGGACGACAAGTGTGATATCTACTACCGGTACACCCGGCCGCAGGTGGACTGGCTTCGAAAGAACAATTATCTCAATGATTGAATATCTCTCATTCCCGGGATAATTTTCGCTTTTTCACAATTCGACCGTCAGATCCTTTCCTGCCAGGGGATTTTAAAACGCCCTTTCCTGGTTTTCGGGTGTAAAAGATTCTATATCATATGAACGCTGCATAATTAAGAGGAATGGGAAAATATCTGATTAATCCGGCATTTTAAGAAGATACCAGAATTAGGACATTATTTCAGTCGATTACAATTTCCATCATTTCCGGGTGCGCGCATGGAAGAGGAGGAGAAAACATCCACCAGGGCATTTGAAGAGGATATCACTCGCGGAGTGAGCCTTCTCCGGGGAGACCCAAAAACAGCCATCCGGAAACTCTCGGGCCCCATGATCGTCGCAATGCTTCTGCTTGCCGTCTATAACCTTGCAGATGCCATCTGGGTGGCGGGGCTTGGGGCCGACGAACTCGCCGCTGTGGGATTTGTCATGCCCGTCTTCATGGTCTTAATCGGCCTTTCAAACGGCCTTGGAGCAGGTGCGACATCCGTCGTCTCCCGCCGGATTGGAGCCCGCGACAAGGATGGGGCAGACAGTGCGGCATCACATGCAATCCTGATCGGGCTTGCCATAGCGCTTGTCCTCACCCTCCCGCTGACCTTAAACATCAGGACCATTGCAGAGGTCCTCGGGGCAGGGAGTGTTGCCGGCCTTGCAGCCGAATACGGAAGCATCGTCTTTTTAGGGACCATATTCATCTTTTTTGTCCAGATATCCTATGCCATCCTGCGGTCCGAGGGTGACACAACGCGGACCATGTATGCGATGGGGGCGTCATCGGTCCTCAATATCGTGCTCGACCCCATCCTCATATACGGAGCCGGGATGGGTGTTGCAGGAGCGGCGGCGGCGACGGTCATCTCGGTTGCAACAGTCTCTGTCGTGATTTATTACTGGTTCAATATCAAGAAAGACACGTTTGTCACCCTCTCGCTCCGGAAGCTCAAGCCCTCGCGAAGAGTGCTGTCCGACATCCTGGGTGTCGGGCTGCCCGCAAGCATCGAGTACCTGCTGATGTCGCTCATCGTCATCATCAACAACATCATCCTCGTCGCGGTTGCAGGGACGGATGCAGTTGCAGTCTACACCTCCGGGTGGCGGATTGTCATGTTTGCTGTCGTGCCGTTGATCGGGATCGGCACCTCGCTCGTCGCAGTCGCTGGTGCCGCGTACGGCGCACGGGAGTACCGCAAGCTGGAGACCGCACACCGCTATTCCATAAGGATAGGAACCGGCATTGCCATACTGACCGGCATTGTCACCTGGATCGGGGCACCCTGGATCACCATGATGTTTACCTACTCTCCCGAAAGCGCCCACCTGGCCGCACAGTTCATCATCTTCTTCCAGACCATGTGCCTCTTCTATCCGTTCGTCCCTGCCGGCATGTTCTCGTCGTCGGTCTTCCAGGGAACCGGTCATGGCCTCACATCGCTCTTCATCACCGTTCTCCGAAACCTCCTCCTCATCGCAGTCCTCGCATACCTGCTCGGCGTGGTTATGGGATTTGGCGAGATAGGTGTGTATTTTGGTATCGTGACAGGAAATATCGCCGGGACACTTGTCGGGTATATCTGGGCCCGGTTCTTCATCTCCCGTCTCGTCGCTACCGAAGCCAGTATTTAAGGCGAAAAATCCCGGAACCTGCAAGGGGGGATCCGGTCAGTGGAAGACGCCCACTACCCGAGGGGGGAGAAGAGACGGGAGACCTGTTCCTTTATCTTTACCCTTCGCGGGCGGTCCCGGTAGATCTCCCTCGTGATCTCCGTGCAGAAGGGAAGGTCGCTTTCGAAGGCTGCCTTCAGCTCGCCGGCATACCGCTCGTCGTACAGGAAGGCATTCGCCTCGAAGTTCAGGCGGAAGCTCCTCACGTCCCAGTTCGCACTCCCGACCGATGCGGCGATTCCGTCGACCACGATGGTCTTGGCATGGATAAACCCGTTGTCATAGGTATACGCCCTGACCCCGGCCTCCAGGAGATCGCCGACAAAGGAGCAGGTGGCCCAGTAAACGAACGGATGATCTGGTTTGCACGGGATCATGATCCTGACGTCCACGCCTGACAGGGCCGCGATCCGCAGGGCATCTGAGACACTCTCGTCCGGGATGAAGTACGGGGTCTGGATATACAGGGACTCTGTCGCGGAATTGACAAGCTTCAGGTACCCTTCCTTGACCTGGTTCCACCGGGAGTCCGGGCCGCTTGAGACTATTTGGAGCAGGCAATCCCCTTTTCCATTCGGTTTCGGGAAGTAATGTGATGAGTAGGCGACGTCTTCGGTCGAGGCGTGGTTCCAGTCCATGAAGAACCGGATCTGGAGACCGATGACCCCTGATCCCTCGATTCGTATCGCTGCATCCCTCCAGTTGCCGAGGGGGCCTTTGCCGAGGTACTCCTCGCCGATATTGTATCCCCCGATGAACCCGCAGGTCCCGTCAATTACAGCAATCTTCCGGTGGTTCCGGTAATTGATCGTGAAGATCCGCGGGAAGAATGCTGCATGCCGCCCACCGGCCTCTTCGAGATCGGCGAGCATCCGTTTCGAGATCTTCATTCCCAGCGCATCATAGAGGAGACGGACCTCGA
>LKUF01000198.1 GCA_001412335.1 Methanolinea sp. SDB | reverse complement strand
GTGTCAAAACAGATTGCATCGGCGGGGCATACAGCCACACATGCACCACAGCCGGAGCAGATCCCCGTATCCCATACCTCTTCTTTCAGGTCCCGGTAACTTTTTCCTGCCATTCGTCTCACTCCCACGTATACTTCCCTGCAAAAGGACGGCTGCTTGACGGTACGACCTGGATGTATGAATCATCCATGAACAGTTCCGGGTCGATATCAAAACAGGCGGCATAATTGCGGATCAGGGGATATATCTCCGCCATATCTTCTTTTTCAAGTGGCAGTTTCCGTGCTCCGACCCCGAGATATCGTTCGTCCAGGTCTCCGCGGATGACGATCTTTCCCCCGTGTATCCCTGATCCGACACCCCTCTCCTGGATCGGCCTGGTGCTGGTCCTGCCAAGGACAAGGATGAGACCGCCGGCCATGTACTCACCAAGGAACGCTCTCGTTGTCCCCCCGACCACGAGCGTCGGGCGTTTCTCCTGGTACTGTTTCATATGGATGCCTCCGCGGTACCCGATATCGTCCCTGACATATATCTCGCCCCCCCGCATGGAATGGGCAACTGCGTCACCGGCGCTTCCATGAATGATGATCCGGCCTGCGTCCATGGTATTTCCCGGTGCATGGTCGCAGTTGCCAAAGACGATGCAGGTGGGGCCGTTCATGAACATCCCGAGGTCTCCCCCGGGCACTCCCTCTATCCTGATAGTCACATTCCCTGCGAGCCCGTCGGCAATGAAGCGCTGGCCCATCACGTGTTGTATGACGATCTCATCAGCGCCATTCTTCACTGCCTGGCGGATCTCCTGGTTGAGTGGGGTATAATGAAGGCTCGATGCATCGATGGTAACAGTCTTCATCTTGATTTCACGCTCCCACCGGTTTCACATCAAGTACCTTCATGATGGCCTCGTCGAGGAGGTATCCCCTGAGACGGTCCCGGTTTCCCCGAAGACTCTCGATACTGTTGATGCCGGCAGCACCCATCAGTTCCGAGAGCTCCAGCGTCCATGCGTTGATGAGGTTTGCAACATTCTTTCCTGCGGTTTCAGGGTCGAGGCGGGCGACCAGGTCGGGCCTCTGTGTTGCGATCCCCCATGGGCAGAGTCCGCGGTAGCATGTCCCGCATACCCGGCAGCCCATTGCCACGAGTGCCGCTGTCCCGATATAGACCGCATCGGCGCCGAGGGCAATTATCTTTGCAATATCAGCACTCTCCCGTATCCCTCCGCTTGCAATGAGTGATACCTCGTTCCTGATTCCCTGCGATCGCAGCTTCGCATCTACGCTTGCGATTGCAGCCTCGATAGGGATGCCGACATGGTCCCGGAATACCTTCGGCGCAGCCCCTGTCCCGCCCCGGAAGCCGTCTATGACAACTGCATCGGCCGACGAACGGGCGATGCCCGCAGCAATTGCTGCAGAATTATGAACCGCCGCAATCTTTACGAATACGGGTTTTTGCCATTGTGTCGCCTCTTTCAGGCTTCGTACGAGCTGCTTGAGGTCCTCGATACT
>LKUF01000197.1 GCA_001412335.1 Methanolinea sp. SDB | reverse complement strand
TGCCGCCCTGCATCGGCAGCAGGTTAAAAAATGGCACTGCTGTTCGTTTATGGCCATTCGAATACTGATTGGGCTTTTTGGAATAGATACTATTAAATAAAATTCAATAGACAATTTTGCTATGGTAAAATTTCTGGATACCCTTCTTGGCAGGACTACATCATCCTCCGAGGACGACTACATGGATCTCGATCTGCAGGCGTTCGAAGAGGCCGAGTCGTCGGCTCCGGCCATGTACGTGAAGATCGCAAGTGTCGGGGATATAAAGGACAGTCCGCGGATAAAGGACGAGATCTATAATGGAAACATTGTTATCGTGGACATCGCCAGGCTCAAGATGGACAAGGTCATGTATGAACGTGTATTGAAAGACTTCAAGGAGGTTGCCAGGGACGTAAACGGGGACATCATCGGTCTTGGCGACCAGCGCTACGTTGTGGTTACTCCAAACTCGGTCAAAATATCAAGGGACAAGATCGGCGAGGGCTTATAGGTGCGGACCGTCGTACCAGGCCCTTGCCCGGTATGTAACGATGAGATAGAATATATTTACCAGACTGATGAGATCCCCTATTTTTCAGAAATATTGATAATCAGCGCTCTGTGTCCTTCCTGCGGTTACCGGTTCGTCGATTGCCAGCTCCTGAAGAACGCAGAACCCTCGCAGTGGCAACTGGACATACGTTCCGATGAAGATCTCTCGGTCAGGGTGATCAGGAGCATGAATGCCACGATATCAATCCCTGAACTGGGAGTGCGAATTGATCCGGGCCCTGCGTGTGAAGGGTTCGTATCCAACGTGGAGGGTGTGCTTGCCAGGGTTGAGAAGGTTGTCGGTGGACTGCTTCTCGGAAATGACGATGCTCATGAACGCGAGCGCATCAATTCACTCCTGGGAAAGATCAGCGAGGTCAGGGAAGGGCGCCTCGATATTACCCTGATAATCGAAGATCCCACGGGAAATTCCGCCATCCTGGCCGACAGGGCGGTAGTATCTCCATACGTGCCGGAAGATATCCAGGATAATGAAACAGGGGATTGAAGGTCCCTTATGAGATTTCCAGGCCTTTTAACCTGATACCGGGATTTTCCGTTATCTCCCCGACCATTTTTGATCCGGGCAGTCTGGAGATAATTTTCTCCTCCTCTCCGGGGGGTACAATGAAGGCATAGCCCATTCCCATGTTGAAGGTCCGGTACATCTCTTCATCTGCGACATCTCCTGCGTCCTGGAGCCAGCGGAATATCTCCTGGGGAGGCAGGGGGTCGAAGAGATCAAACCCGTATGAAGACAGCCTCCGCAAATTCAACAGGCCTCCCCCGGTGATGTGGCACATCCCGTGGACCCTGCAGGATGCGGTTATCGCCAGAACTTCGTGATAGATTCGGGTTGGTGTCAGAAGCTCCCTCCCAAGCGTTTTGCCGCCGTTCAGCCTCTTGTCCCAGGCCTGCTCTGAATCAACGAGCTTCCTGGCAAGCGTGAGTCCGTTGCTGTGGATACCTGAGGAGGAAAGACCTACGATCCGGTCCCCGGGTGAGATCTTCTCACCGGTGATGATCTTCTCTTTTCGCTGTATCCCGAGGCAGGTGCCTGCAAGATCGAGACCATTGACAAGGCCTTTGAGTGTGGCAGTCTCTCCCCCGATGATATCGATATTCGCCAGTCTCGCACCCTCGTTCAGTCCTTTCCCAATCTGGGACATCTTTTCGACGGAGAGGCTGTCGGTGGCGATATAGTCCACGAAGGCCACCGGTTCCATGTTCATCACATAGAGGTCGTTCACATTCATCGCGATGCAGTCGATGCCGACGGTGGTCCAGTCCTCCAGCCTGTCGGCGACACGCATCTTGGTACCGACTCCGTCCACGGCAAGCGAGAGAGCAAGATCCCCAAAATCAATGATTCCTGCGAAATGACCCACGCCGCCAAGCATCCGGTAATCTCCACTCCTCCGGTACGACAGCTCGGCTACAAGGGAGGAGATGGCACGTGCCTCCAGGTCGATGTCGACTCCTGCATCACGGTAGCTTGCCGGGTTATCCATTGTCTTCCTCTGAAAGCCTGAACTCATCATGGAGGATCCTGACCCCACGGGGGCCGTCGGCCTCATTCACGACAAACGAGATATTCACTTCCGATGAGCCCTGCGAGATCATCATCACGTTCACTCCGCCGTCTCCAAGAGCCGTGAATATCCTCCCGCCGGTACCCTTCGCTCCTGCCATCCCGACGCCCACCACGGCGACGGCACAGACATCCCTGTTGGAACTGACTTCCCTCACGAGACCTTCCTTTACAAGCGGGGATAGCGATTCGGTGGCTACAGCAAGCTGGTTCTCATCGATGATTAAGGAGATATTTGCCTCTGATGAGCCCTGCGAGATCATCATCACGTTCACCTCGTTGTCAGCGAGGGCCGAAAAGATGGCCTTGGCAACTCCCGGCCGGCCGATCATCTGGGCGCCGCAGATGTTGAGGAGCGCCACCTTATCGATGTAGGTGAGCGCCTTGACCACCCGTGTCTCACGTTTCTCACCCCTGACTATCGTGGTGCCAGGGTTATCGGGTTTGAAGGTATTCTTCACGCGCACTGGGATGTTCTTCCTCATGGCCGGCTCTATCGAACGGGGGTGCATCACCTTGGCCCCGAAATACGAGAGCTCCATGACCTCCAGGTATGAGATGGATGAGAGAACGCGTGCATCATCGATGATCTTTGGATCTGAAGTCATTATCCCGTCAACATCCGTCCATATCCATATCTCGTCCGCCTCAATCCCGACGCCGATGATCGCTGCAGAATAATCGGAGCCGCTCCTCCCAAGCGTGGTGATGATCGCCTTCTCCGTGCACCCCATGAAGCCCATGATGACCGGGACCGTCTCGGTGAGCAGGGGCTGGACCCTGCTCCGTATCCTCCCTTCGCTCTCGGGCAGGGCCATCGCCTCCCCATGGTGGGCAGTAGTCCGGATACCCGCCTCGCACCCGTCGAGGACCATGGATGGGATGCCCCGCTGGCGAAGGGCTGCCGATACAACAAGGGAATTTAGCCTCTCCCCGAACGTGATGACATAATCCCGTGACCGCGGGGTGAGTTCACGTAAGTTATGAACCGCATTGAGGATGTTTTCAAGGTTGCAGAGCTGGTCTTCCAGCTGGGCTCCGACCTCCTCCACATAATCCTCTGCCACTTCGGAGAGGACCTTCATATGCCTGATCCGAAGCGACTGGATGAACGGCTCTATGGAGGCGGCACTCCTGGTATCGGCAACCTCGGATGATATCGAAATGATCTGATCCGTGACGCCCCGCTGGGCTGAAACCACAACCGCGATCTCGTTTTCTCTCCGGTAATGCTGATCAATGATATCCACCACTCTGGTGATGCTCCCTGCATCAGCAACCGAAGTGCCACCAAATTTCATTAAAAACCTCATTTGGGCTCACTCTGTCCTTTACAAGCTATTTATGTAAGTATACAACTCAATTAATAATAAGATGCGGTCATTTGAAGTCATTGATTCCCATGTCCTGGTAATAGGGAGCGGTGGGGCAGGTGTACGGGCAGCCATTGAGGCCTCGAATTACGGAGATGCCGTCATGGTTTCCAAGACAATTGCAGGAAAAGGGGGTTGTACCACCATGGCTGAGGGCGGGTACAATGCGGTGCTCCGGGAGACAGATTCCTGTGAGGACCATTTTCTGGATACCCTGAAAGGTGGCGCCTATCTGAATGATCGGGAACTGGCCCGGATCCTCGTGGATGAAGCCCCTGAGCGTATCGCGGATCTGCTCTGCTGGGGAGCGGTCTTTGATGTGACAGGGGAATGCCAGGTGGCCCAGCGGCCATTCGGCGGCCAGCGGTTCCCAAGGACATGCTATGCGGGCGACAGGACCGGGCACGAGATGATGATGACCCTCCTGGATCGCCTGGCTTCGACGGATGTGGACGTCTTCAACGAAGTCGCGATAATCGATCTCCTGAAAGATGGTGACACGGTAGCGGGTGCGGTGGGACTTGACGAGAGAGGAGATATGGTGATCTTCCGCTCCGATGCCACGGTGCTGGCCACCGGAGGAGGAACAAAGATCTATGATATCTCCACCAACTCTTCCAGCGGAACCGGTGACGGGTTTGCCCTTGGATACCGGGCGGGAGCCGAACTGATAGACATGGAACAGGTGCAGTTCCACCCTACCGGCGCAGTATATCCCTATGATGCACGGGGGCGCCTCGTGACGGAAGCGGTTAGGGGTGAGGGAGGTCTACTGAAAAATACCAAAGGGGAGCGCTTCATGGAACATTACGACCCGGAACGAATGGAACTCTCCACCCGTGACGTGGTTGCCAGGTCCATAGCCACCGAGATTCTTGAAGGGCGGGGGACGAAAAACGGCGGAGTATACCTTGACGTCACCCACCTCCCCCGCCACCAGGTGGAGACGCGATTGCCGGTGATGCTGGAACAGTTCCTCAAGTTCGGCGTGGATATCAGGGACGAGCCCATGGAGGTGGCGCCCACCGCCCACCACGTCATGGGCGGACTCCGCATCAGTTCCAGGGGCGAGACCAGCGTCCCCGGCCTGTACGCCTGCGGTGAGGTGACCGGCGGCGTCCATGGCGCAAACCGGCTCGGGGGGAACGCACTGGCAGATACACAGGTATTTGGCAAGAGGGCAGGTGAATCTGCGGGTAAGGCCAAAAAGAGGAATATCTCTCTTGATGAGGGACAGATCGATCTGCAGGAGAAGAGACTCGAGGCCTTTTATGCAGGGGAAGTGAACCCGGCGACCGTTGCCCGATCCCTCCAGACCGCAATGTGGGAAGGGGCCGGTATCTTCCGGACGGGAAGCGATCTCGAAAAGACGCTGGAGATAATAAAACACCTCTCCACCCTGAAATTAAAGGCTGCCAACCGGTGCAACCTCATCGACTGCTGTACCGTCCAGAACATGCTTACAACCGCCTCGCTCGTTGTCAGGGGGGCGATCCTCCGGAAGGAATCACGGGGTGCTCACGTGAGAAAAGACGTCACACAGGCCTGGGATGTGTCAAACTCCCCTTACAGGCACACGTTTCTCTCCCTCTGCGACGAAGGTATCGAGACGGGGGTGTGGGAATGAAGGAGATGAGCGTGAAAGTCTTCCGGTTCGACCCGGAGACCGACGAGAAACCACATTTCCAGACGTACCTTGTGCGGGTAAACGATGGTGCCAGGGTGCTCAATGTCCTCCACTGCATCAAAGAGGAGCATGACCCTTCACTCTCGTACCGCTACTGCTGCTCATCGGGCCAGTGCGGCAGCTGTGCCGTCAAGGTGAATGGAGAACCCGTGCTGGCGTGCATGGAGGAGGCAACTGACGGGATGGTAATCGAACCACTGGATCTCCCCATAAAACGGGACCTTGTCGTGGATATGGAGCCCTACCTCGACCAGATCGCGACTCTCGTACCCGCCGAGGAGTGCCCCCTGCCATCCCAGGACGTGGTCGAGCAGATCAAGCCACTCAGGAGCTGCATCGAATGCCTGGCCTGTGTCTCTGTCTGCCCGGCCCTGAAGGTGATCGATTTTTCCGGCCCGACAGCCATGCGCGAGAGTCTCCGGCTTGCCCTCGACCCGAGAGATACCGGTGACCGGGTTGTCGAGGCGGTCGAGGAGGGGCTCTTCACCTGCACCTCGTGTCAGGCGTGCTGGAAGGTATGCCCGAAGGATATCCAGATCCCCGGCAAGGCCATAGAGAAACTGCGGGCCCTTGCAAACGAGAAGGGTCTTACGCTGCCCAGGCACCAGTCTGTGGAGAAACTGGTCCGCGAGACGGGACGGAGCGTGGACCGGACCCAGGAGACGTTTTTGGAACAGGTTCCCGAAGTGCTCGAGCCATACGGGGAAGTGAGAGGGACGGTCGGGTTCTTTGTCGGGTGCATGTACAACAACCGGCTTCCCCAGACCGCGCTCGACGCCATGGAAGTGCTTCGCAGGAACGGTATCAGGGTTATCATCCCGAGAGAACAGATCTGCTGCGGTTCCCCGCTGATACGGACCGGGCAGATCGGCTACATCAATACACTGAAACGGCGGAATATCGATGCGTTTGTCTTCCGGAATATCGATACGGTGATGACCATGTGCGCCGGGTGCGGGTCTACCCTGAAGAATGATTATGATTGTCCATTCCGTGTGCTGGATATAAACGAGGTGCTCACAAAGTTCGGAATTGAGCCTCCTGCCCGGCTCGAGTTGAAGGCGACCTACCATGACCCATGTCACCTGATGCGGGGGCAGGGAATAAAAACCCAGCCACGCGAGCTCATCAGCCAGGTTGTCGACCTTGTGGAGATGCCGGCTATCTGCTGCGGTTCTGGGGGGGGAGTCCGGTCCGGTGTTCCCGAGGCGGCGGCGGCGCTTGCCGAAGACCGGAGGATCGAGATCGAGAAGACCGGGGCAGATATCGTGATAAGCTCGTGCCCTTTCTGCGAGTACCATATCATGGAGCATACCGATAAACCGGTTAAGAACATCACTACCGTCCTCCTTGAGGGCTACAGGGAAAAGGACAGGCGGGAAAAGGAGAAGGAGTGTTAAAATACCCGCCTTTTCAGCCGACCGAAATGATGAGAAGGAGCAGGCAGACAGCAACTGGTATGGTGAGGTTGTCATCGACCGGCGAGAGAATCTCGACCACCCCAGCCACGAATGAGGCGGCAAAGGCCTGGACCGGGGGGAGAAGAAAGAGAAGTGCAAGCAGGGTGGCCACCATCCCTGCAAATGAGCCTTCAAGTGATTTTCCGTTGTGGATACGGTTTCTTCCGTAACGCAGCCCGAAGATTGTTGCGATGCTGTCGAGAATGGCCAGTGCCGCGATTGCCGGCACCACGATACTCTTCTCAAAGAAGATAAGGCAAAAGAGACAACTGATCGCGAAATATATGGCACCTTTTCCCGGAATCGCATCCTTCCGCTCAAGCCGGTCTATCAGGCCGGATATGAAGGGGATATAGTATCCGCGCTGTATTGCATCCGAGATGATAAAGCCGGCGAATATCGAGAGGAGGAGGAGATATACCATGATCGGTTCAGGCAGGGCTATGATCCCTCCCACTATTATAAGACCAAATACGAGGTGGGACATCTTTCTCAAAAACTCGTCCATCCAGGAGAGATGGGAGACGGAGAATGATAAGGGGTGCGGTTTTTCGTAAAAGAAGAAAGAAGCGTTCCCGGGACAATGCTCCCTTCCAGGCAGATATAAGACCTTAATACGATGAAATGTGAAAATAACCAGAAAAGGAGACTCAATGGCGACGTGCGGCAGTCTTGATGAGATACTGAAAAAATGGCAGGAAAACCAGTCTGCCGGCGTTTCATGTGAACCGGGTTCCTCCTCCCATCACCCGCCCCGCTACACTGGCGAGTTCTGGACATCCGGACAACGTCAGGCATCTTCGATCCATGAGATCTCGTACCGGGCATGTTTCAAGCCCCAGCTTCCCCGTTTTTTTGTAACGCACCTCACAGATGAAGACGATCGTGTATACGATCCATTCTGCGGACGGGGGACGACAATCATAGAAGCCGCCCTCTGTGGACGGAATGTCGCGGCAAATGATATCAACCCGCTCTCGCGGATACTCACTCTCCCTCGGCTGCATCCTCCACGTGAATCAGAGGTGGCAGAGAGGCTGGCGGCGATCCCGTTCTCGTCCGGTTGCAGGACCGATATAGACCTCTCGATGTTCTATCACCGCGAGACAGAATCGTCCCTGGTCTCCCTCCGGCAATACCTGCTCGGGCGCCAGGAGGATGGTCGGGAAGATCACATCGACAGCTGGATCCGGATGGTCGCCACCAGCAGACTGACAGGGCACTCCAACGGGTTCTTCTCGGTCTACACACTCCCGCCCAACCAGGCGGTCTCACAGGTGAGCCAGGTAAGGATAAACAGGTTGCGGGACCAGGTTCCCCCGAAACGGGATGTCGCCGCTCTCATTATCCGGAAGACGCGGTCCCTTTTACGGACACTCTCCGATGACGAGAGGACCAGGCTCGTCCAGACTGGAGATTCTGCCATATTCTCAACCTGCGATTCGAGAAAAACACACCACCTACAGCCTGGTTCCGTGCAGTTGACTGTGACATCGCCCCCGTTCCTGGATATAGTCCAGTACTCGCGTGACAACTGGCTTCGCTGCTGGTTCAATGGCATCGATGACAGAACAGTAGGAAAGGAGATTACCATGGCAAGAACCGTAAGGGAATGGTCCTCTGTCATGCAGGAGACCTTCTCCGAAATTGCACGGATCACCCGGCCAGGCGGTTTTGTGGCTTTCGAGGTCGGAGAGGTGAAGAAGGGAAGGGTAAACCTGGAGGAGGCTGTCGTCCCACTCGGGGAGTCGTGCGGCCTCTCGTGCCGGGGCATAATCATCAACAGCCAGCAGTTCACCAAGACATCGCACATCTGGGGAGTTGACAACAACCGGTGCGGAACCAACAGCAACCGGATCGTGGTCTTTCAAAAAGAAGAGTGAATATGCAGATAGCAAAAAAGTCCGGATTCACCCGTTCACAAGATATTCGTACGCCTCGAGGGCGGCTTTTGCACCTTCCCCGGCAGCGGTTATTATCTGCTTGGTCTTGATATTTGTGACGTCACCTGCCGCATAGATACCCGGGACGCTGGTATGGCAGTTGATGTCGATCCTGATCTCCTTTTGTTCGTTCATATCCACGAGTCCTTCCAAAAAGTCGGTGTTTGGTATCCACCCGATCTCGGCGAAGACTCCGTCAAGCTCGATCCGGGTCTCCCTGCCGCTGTCCCGGTCCTTGATGGTGATGGCTTTTAATAATGAATTCCCATGAAGTGCTGAAATTACGGTGTTTTTATGGGTGATGATATTTTTTCGCTCCGTGTACGCATGGAGATAACTCTCATCGGCACGGATCGTGCTCCGGACAACGAGATGCACCTCTCGTGCAATCTTGCTCATCTCTATCGCCGTCTGGAGCGCTGAATTCCCACCGCCAACCACAGCGACTACCTTGTCCCTGTAGAGCGGGCCGTCACACGTGGAGCAGACGGAGAGTCCCCTCCCAAGGTATCGCTCTTCATCCGCCACGCCAAGTTTTTTCGGCCTCTTGCCCTGGGCAAGGATGACTGACCTGGCGCGGTATTTTGTCCCCGTCGAAGTCGTCGCGATGAATGTGCCGTCCTCGCTCTGCAGGGAGAGAACCCGGTCCAGTTCCATGTGGATATTCCCGGAACGCACCTGTTCCTCGAATTTTTTCATGAGCTCGTCACCCGTAACCATTCGAAAGCCCATGTAGTTTTCGATGGCCCAGCTCTCGAGTGCCTGGCCACCGATGTTTTCGCTCAAGATTAGGGTGTTCAACATCTTTCTTTCACAGTATACCCCTGCCGTGAGACCTGCCGGGCCGGCACCGACAATCAGGACGTCGTAGAGTTCCTCTTCCCTTGACCTGCCGAAGAGCTCATTTAACCGCTGCGCATCAAACCCGACGATTATCTCGTCATCAACAATCGTGACCGGCACACCGGACTGTCCGGATATCTCCACCATCTCGTTGGCTGCATTCCTGTCGGCCCCGACATCGATACCCCTGTAATCGACGCCGTGCTTCTCGAGGAATGCCTTGACCATGCGGCAGTACGGGCAGTTCTGTGTGAAATAAACGGTGACCCTGGGCATGTATTCCTGATTTACAACGCGATTTGTAATAATACTGATCTAATTCCCATTGACCGGATACTATCGAACAGAAAAGCCTTTCAATGCTTCTTCCCTTGGAAAAGAGGTTTTTTATTATGCTCATCAATCGGAGATCTTTTTTTT